>JAIERC010000076.1 GCA_019747165.1 Sphingomonas sp.
ATTATTTCCCCGGTCTTTCCTGTTTCAAACCGGAAAATGCCACGCCGAGTGATAAGAAGTGGTAAACGAACGCGCTGGACCCTGGGCATGCAGCAATGCCCCACCTGATCCCGGACGGGACAATTGGATAACCAAATATTTCCCAATTTTGGCTTAAACCGAATTATTAAGGCCTGAGGCTGAGGGATGAAGCAGCGATGTTGACGCGAAACGGGATCAAGTGGCGCGCGATGAGGCGTGGTTTGATGGCAACGGCGATACTGCTTGCCGTGGCGGGCAGCGCGTCGGCCTGGGCCGATGTCAAGGAAGGCGTCGATGCCTGGAGCCGCGGCGAATATCGCAAAGCGGTTGAAAGCTGGCGGCCACTAGCGATTGCCGGCGATGCCGATGCGCAGTTTAACCTGGGCCAGGCTTATAAGCTGGGGCGCGGTGTCCCGGTCGATCTTGCGTTGGCAGAAGAATGGTATCGCAAAGCAGCGCTTCAGGGGCATTTCCAGGCCGAGGATGCCTATGGGCTGACGCTGTTTCAAAACAACAAGCGCGCTGAGGCTTTGCCGTGGCTGGAAAGGTCTGTTGGGCGCGGCGAACCCCGCGCTCAGCTTGTGCTCGGCACCATGCTGTTCAACGGTGATAGCGTCAAAAAGGATTGGGTCCGCGCCTATGCGCTATTGACCCGGTCGTCAGCATCGGGGCTACCGCAGGGCGCGCAGACACTGGCGCAAATGGATCAATATATCCCCAGCGATGTTCGCCAGCAGGGTATCGCGCTCGCGCGTCAATATGAAGCGAACGCCGCCCGACCAGTTGATACGCCCGACATTGCTGGCCAGGGAACCAGCGGCATGCGCAGTGCCGAGCTGCCCGCCTCTACCTATGCGGGTGATAGTGACACACGTCCTGTTCTGAATGCTCAATCAAAGCCGGTCGTCCGACCGACCAAGCCAGCCCCGGTAGAACGCGCAACTAACGATGCCGTGCCGGTCGCGGCGCGCCCAACCGCTACCGCCCCGCAGCCCGTTGCGGGCGGCGGCTGGCGCATTCAGCTTGGCGCCTTCCGGGATTCGTCGAATGCGCGCGGCCTTTGGCAGCAACTCCAGAGCAAGGTCCCCGGGATCGCGCCGTTCAAGGCCATCTATACCCCCAGCGGCACGCTCACCAAGCTGCAGGCCGGACCAATCGCGTCACGAACGGACGCAGCGCGGCTGTGCGCTGAGGTACAGGGACGGATGCCCGGCACCCCGTGCGTCCCAATCGCGCCCTAGTCGATTACCCAATCACTGGCCGGGATCCCTTGCGCATAAAGCAAGGCGGTCAAATCATTGTGATCGATGCGCGCCGCCGCTGCCGCCGCGACGACGGGCTTGGCATGATAGGCATAGCCAAGCCCAGCACGCTTGATCATCGCCAGGTCATTGGCCCCGTCGCCAACCGCCATCGTCGCTTCCGGCAGGAGGTTCTGCGCCGCAATAGCGGCCAGCAAGGTTGCTTCCTTGGTGGCTGAATCGACGATCGGCTTATCGACGCGCCCATCAAGCTTGCCATCGACAATGCCGAGCCGATTGGCGATCACCTGATCAAAGCCAATTGCCTTGCCAACCGGATCGGCAAAGCGGGTAAAGCCGCCCGACACCAAGATGCTCCGCCCGCCGCGCGCGCGCATCGTCCGAACCAACGCGACCGCGCCAGCCATGATCTGGACCCGCTCGGCAAGGCATTGCTCGATTACCCGTTCATCAAGTCCGGCGAGCAAGGCCACGCGCGCATCAAGCGCCTCACCAAAATCCATCTCACCGCGCATCGCGGCTTCGGTAACGGCGGCGATTTGCGGCTTGATGCCGGCGTAATCGGCCAGTTCGTCGATGCATTCGACGGTAATCATCGTCGAATCCATATCCGCGACCAGCAGCGATTTGGGCCGCGCCATCATGCCCTGCACAACGACATCGACACGATCAAACGCCCCCTCCAGCATGGTG
>JAIERC010000085.1 GCA_019747165.1 Sphingomonas sp.
CGGTCGGCATGGTGACCAAGGAAGAGCCGGTTGTGGAGATTATCGCACAATTGATGGACGAAGCCGCGCACGCGCTCGAAAAACGGGCGGCCTGACGGCAGCCCCCCTATTTTTTTCGTTTCTAGCCAATGCTATACTCTACGGATGGAGGCAGCATCTTTCGTCCGCACTGTCTATCGGCCGACGACCAATCGGCAGCGCGTGCTGACGATTGTGCTGATCATCCTGTTGTACGTGATCTTGGCGTATCTGTTCCTTACCCTGCGCGATCGACCGCCTATCAGAATAGAGCGCGACACGCCCACCATCGTTGAATTGCTGCCGCTGGCTGAACCGCCACAGCCGGTGCAGCCAACAAAGGTCAGGGCAGCCCCCAAGCCGGCACCATCGACGCCGCGATCATCGCCCGTTCGCGTCGATACACCTCCGCCCGCGCCAGTGCTGGCGCAACCGGCAATGCCGCGTATCGATTATACACCAGCGCCTTCAGCACTTCCCGCCCCACCGCCGACGGTGGCAGGCGGTGCTGTGGTTGGCGATAGTGGGACAGGCGCACAAGGCATCAATGGCGGCGGCCCTGGCAATGGCGGGCCGGGGACGGGCGGTGACGGAGGGGGTGGCCGTGACACGGCGATCAAGGCCGAATGGGCACGAGAAACGACTTGGGAGGAAATCTACGCTTTTCACCCGGCGGGCGCTCGGCAGGCCAAAATATCCGGATTTGCCGAGCTGCGCTGCTTCGTAACGCTGAAACGCCGGCTGAAAGCGTGCCAGGTGGCCAACGAGTCGCCGAAGGGCTGGCAATTTGGTCGCGCTGCACTGTCGCTTGCCCCGCAACTGCGTGTTTTGCCGCACAGGGAAAATGGCGTCGAAGTCGATAATGCAAGGGTTTATTTCAAGATCAAGTTCGATATGCCTAGGGAGAAGGAATAGCCCAGTTCGGTGTCGTCACCGGGCGTTGTCGGGCCTGTTTCGCATCAGGCATATTGCAACCCGACTTGCAGTGTTAGGCAAGGGCCATGGAGTCGATTCTACCAGATCGGGGAGGCTATTCAGCGATCACGCCGCGCCAGCGATTGATGACGATCCTGCTGGTCCTGGCGCTACATCTTGTGGTGATTGCGCTCTTGATGCTGGTGCCAGCCGCGCGGCAGGTGGTGATCGAAAACAGCCGGTTCATCGTTAAGTTATTACCGCTCGATGCAGCGGATGCCCCGGCGCCATCCGCGCCACTACCGCCCAGTGCTAGCCCACCGCCCGCCGCGACCAAGCCTGCCCCTGTTACGCCCGTCCGGCCTGACGCGCCCCCGGTCAAACCAAGCCCGGCGCCGCTGCCCGTGCCGCGCCCGGTTGATCTGCTGCCCGCTGCGCCGCCCGCGCCAACACTTGGCAGTGGCGATATCGTCATGCGCGGTGGGCGCTCCGTGCAGCTTGGTCTTCAGCCGGCGCGCTGGGTGCGGAAAATCACCGACGATGAATTCTTCCCGCTGATGGATGAGGATCTGTGGCGAGTGCCGATGGATGTGACGTTTCGGCTGCGCTGCCTGGTTGCCGCCGACAATCAGATCGATTGCCGTATCCTGAGCGAATCGCCGACCATTCCGGGGGTCCGCAAGGCCGTGCTGCGGGGGCTGCCGCTGCTCAGGATGCGTCCGCCAATGCGCGACGGGGTGCCGCTGACCGATCAGCCGGTTGAGTTTGAATGGCGGGTCGGCGTTCATAGCCGATTTTCTGCGCTTGGCGGTTGATTGCTGGCTGATGGCTGGCGGGCAAGAATGTTCTTGCTGGCGTGCGAGGATGTTGGCGCGGCTTCGTGCAATCTGATAGCCGGGGGGCATGACCCTGTCTTCCGCCGCTACCTCCGCCCGCGAGATGCTCGTCCGCCTGCACGATGTGATGGCGGCGCGCACGACAGCGCAGGCCAAGCTCAACAGCGTGGTCAGGATCATCGGTGCGGCGACCAATAGCGAGGTTTGCTCGATCTATCTGCTGCGCGACG
>JAIERC010000036.1 GCA_019747165.1 Sphingomonas sp.
AGGCGCGGTTGCGTTCGGGTCGGTCGTTACGTCCATGTCTGCCCCTTCGTGGCGGCGATAATCCGTCGTTATCGCCCGTTACCCTAACCGCCAATACAGTGCCATAGAACCTTCGGTGACAATCGAAACGGGGCGTTGGATGATAGAGCACCATTTCTACGAACCAGGGCACGGAAGTGCGCAGGCGATTGGCCTGGCGCATGATCCCCTCAATGCCATTATTGCCCCCCGTCCTATCGGGTGGATCAGCACCTTAAGTGTTGATCAACACCGCAATCTTGCGCCCTACAGCTTCTTCAATCTGTTTAATTACACCCCGCCGATCATCGGCTTTGCCTCGATCGGCTGGAAGGACAGCGCAGAAAATATCGCCAAAACCGGCGAATTTGTTTGGAATCTGGTCACCACTGACCTTGCTGAAGCCATGAATGCTTCATCGGCAGCGGCCGCACCGGGGATCGACGAATTCGATCTGGCCGGGATCGAGGCGGCCCCGTGTCGCCGCGTCAAGCCGCCACGCGTCGCGGCCAGCCCGGTCGGCTTCGAATGCCGCCACAGCCAGACCCTTCGGCTGACAAGTGCCGCCGGTGCTGCCACCGACGCTTGGCTGATCCTGGGTGAGGTGGTTGGCATTCATATCGATCCGTCGATGATCGAGGGGGGCGTTTACCAGACCGCGCGTGCGCATCCTGTTTTGCGGGGTGGGGGATGGGGTGATTATTTTCAGCTGGGCGATATGTTCCGGATGATGCGCCCCGGGTGAAATTGGGACGGCATGGTGCAAATCGGCGATTGGGCTTCATAAAACTGTCATGATATGGAAGATCGGTGGTGCTGCTTCGGGGGGCTGGGGCTGTGTTGCGATTGGCCAAATGGTGACGGGGGTAAATGGAGCAACAAAGATCACCCACTGTACCCGGCTTGGACAACACCGTCTGGGGCCAGGATATGGCCGATCCCCGTCGAGATAGTTCGCCGACGGCTAGGCTGGCCGCATTTTTGTCCATGTCCGCCAAGGATGCTTTTGCCGGCTCAATCTGCGGCATGCTGTCGATCCTGTTCGGCATCTCCTATGCGGCGTTGATCTTTGCCGGGCCGCTGGCCCCTGGCTTGCCTTATGGCATTGCCGCGACTTTTCTGACGACCGCGGTTGCCGCGACGGTTGTTGCGCTGCGCAGTTCGCTGCCGTTCATGATCGCCGGCCCTGATTCGTCGACCTCAGCGGTTACGGCCGCCCTGTCGGCCGCGCTCGCCCATAATATGATCATGAACGGTGCCAGCGGCCCGGCGATGATCGGACCGGCGCTAATGATCATCGCGATGGGCAGCGGGCTCGCTGGTTTGTTTCTTTGCTTGCTTGGCCTTGCTCGGGCCGGTCGGGCGATCCGTTTTGTCCCTTATCCCGTTATCGGCGGCTTTTTGGGGGCGACCGGCGTATTGATCCTGACAGGATCGGTGCAGGTGATGACCGATCACAAATTCGCATCAGCCAATCTGGCAGCGCTGACGACGCCAGACAGCCTTGCCAAGCTGGTCGTTGGCGTGGCGATTGCCGCCGCGATCATTGCCGCACGGGCGCGATACAAAAGCGCCTTTACGCTCCCCGTGGTTTTGATTGCGGGTGGACTCCTTTTTTATGTCGTGCTGGCCGCCTGCCGTATCCCGATTGCGGATGCGCAGGCGGCAGGCTGGACGTTTTCGCGGCAGTCAGCCGTCGGACTCAGGTCGCCCTGGTCGTTCGAATCCCTGGCGCAATTTCCCTGGAAAGCCCTACCTTCGCTCACCGGCGATTTGTTTGCGGTGATGTTCGTGACCACGATCAGCGCACTGCTGAACACCGCTGGCATCGAGCTTGCGACCAAGCGCGAAGCTAATCTCAACCGCGAATTGAACGCCCTGGGGGCGGCCAATCTGCTGTCGGCGGTGCTCGGCGGCTATGTCAGCTGTATTTCACTGAGCCGGTCGACGCTGGGCTATGTGGCAGGCGCAACGGGGCGGGTTAC
>JAIERC010000303.1 GCA_019747165.1 Sphingomonas sp.
TTTATCACAAGCGCCGCGACGTGCTGGTCGAAAGCTTTGGTCGGGCAGGGTGGGATATTCCTGCGCCTGCCGCATCAATGTTTGCCTGGGCCCCGCTGCCGCCGGCGCTCGCGCATTTAGGTAGCCTTGAGTTCAGCAAACAATTGCTGACATGCGCGCAGGTCGCGGTTGCGCCAGGGGTGGGTTATGGCGAGAATGGTGAGGGCTTTGTGCGGATCGCAATGGTCGAGAACGAACAGCGGCTTCGCCAGGCCGCGCGTAATGTTAAGAAGTATCTCCAATCCATGGGTGTCAACACGCCCGCGCGTGATTCCGCTTGACCCCAGCCGCTGTGCTCCGCGGATGGCCGGGTGATTAATCCGCTCTATTCGCTCGCCGGCACCCTTGTCGGGGTGCTGGTCGGGCTGACCGGGGTTGGCGGCGGATCGCTGATGACGCCGCTGTTGGTGCTGTTGTTCGGCTTCCATCCAGCAACGGCGGTTGGCACTGATCTGCTCTACGCCTCGGCGACCAAGACGGTCGGCACCTTGGTCCATGGCCGACATGGGACAGTTGATTGGCGGGTAGTCCGGCGGCTCGCTACGGGCAGTGTCCCGGCGGCGATTGTAACGCTGACGGCGCTGTGGCTGTTCAACTGGCAGGGCGAAGCGATGGGTAAGGTGATCACGGGTGCCCTGGGCGTCGCGTTGATCGCCACAGCCATTTCGGTCTTTTTCAGGAAAACGATCGTTGCACGCTTGTCGCCAATGCTGGTTGGCGCCAATGCAAATCGGCTTGATCAGATCACGATCGTCTTGGGCATGGTGCTCGGCGTGATGGTGTCGCTAACCTCTGTCGGGGCGGGTGCGCTGGGCATGACGGCGCTGCTGGTGCTGTATCCCAAGGTGCCGGTCGCGCGGCTGGTCGGGTCTGATATCGCTCATGCCGTGCCGCTGACGTTGATTGCCGGCATTGGCCATTTGGCGATGGGGTCAGTCGATCTGTGGCTGCTCGCCTCGCTGCTGCTGGGGTCGATTCCCGGCATCATTATCGGCAGCATGCTCGCGGCGCGGATTCATGAACATATCCTGGTGCCGATCCTGGCGATTACGTTGGCGTTGGTCGGTATCCGGCTGCTCGCCTGATCCGCACGCCGCGATTGACGTCGCGGCTTTGCCCCGCCATCGACCGGGGCATGACACGCCCCGGCTTCAACTTCTCCACCCGATTCAAGGTCCGCTATGCGGAGGTCGATGCCCAGCGTGTCGTCTATAATTCGCGCTATCTGGAATATGTCGACGTGGCGGTGTCGGAATTTTGGCCCGGCACGGGGCTGGAAGACCTTGGTCCCGAATGGACCGAAGCCGAGTTTCACGTCCGCCATACCGAGATCGATTATTTCAAGCCGTTCGTGATGAACGACGAGATTCAGGCCTTTGTTCGCATCGATCGGCTGGGCGGAACCAGCATGACGCAGCGCTTTGAGCTCTGCCATGCCGCCACGGGCGCGCTGCACTGCGCGATTTCGATGACGATCGTCCATGTCGATTTGGCCACTGGCCGCCCCAAAGCAATTACCGGGGAAGTACGCACGCGGCTGGAAGCCTTGGTGGGCGGCTAGGCTTTACTCGGCAGCGCGAATCTCAATGGCGTCGCCCGCAACATGCTCGGGCAGCGACCAGAGCAAATCCTGTTTGGTCAGCACCCGTCCATCCCAGGCGCGCACCTCAATCTGCGCGATCGGCCGCCGATCGCGTTCGTCAACCAGCACGGGTGAGGCGGGAAAGCCCGTTTCCCAGCGCTCCCCCCATTGCCGCAGCGCAATCATCGTCGGCAGCAAGGCGAAGCCCTTGTCGGTCAGCCGATATTCGATCTTGCGGCGATCATCGGGCATTGCCTGACGTTCCAAGATGCCATGTTCGACGAGCCGCGCCAGGCGATTGGCCAGAATGTTGCGGGCAATGCCCAGTTCGGACTGAAATTCCTCGAAATGATACAAGCCGTTAAAGGCGGCACGCAGGATCAAAAAGGACC
>JAIERC010000487.1 GCA_019747165.1 Sphingomonas sp.
CGCGCACGCTCCAGCTGACGATCTGGCCCATGCCCTTCATCTTGTTGAAGCGCGGGAAGTTCATCAGCATCGCGAAGCTCGCGAACAGCTGCAGCCCCTCGGTGAAGCCGCCGAACATGGCGAGCGTGCGGGCAATATCCTCATCGCTGTCGACATTGAAGGTCGCGAGGTAATCGTGCTTGTCCTTCATCTCCTTGTATTGAAGGAACATGCCATATTCGCTTTCGGGCATGCCGATCGTATCGAGCAGATGCGAATAGGCCGCGATGTGGACGGTTTCCATGTTCGAGAACGCCGCGAGCATCATCTTGATCTCGGTCGGCTTGAAGATGCGGCCATAATGTTCGTGGTAGCAATTCTGCACCTCGACATCGGCTTGCGTGAAGAAGCGGAAGATCTGCGTCAGCAAATTGCGCTCATGATCGGTCAGCTTCTGCGCCCAATCGCGGCAATCCTCACCCAGCGGCACTTCCTCCGGCATCCAGTGGATCTGCTGCTGGCGTTTCCAGAAGTCATAGGCCCAGGGATATTCAAAGGGCTTATACTGGTTGCGGGCTTCGGTGAGGGACATCAATTCAACTCCGGTTCAATTTCTGCCCTCTCCCCTTGCGGGAGAGGGAGCGAGACTTGGTGAGCCATTTCTGGCGCGCCTAGTCGCAGCGGGCGAGGGGTGTTCTTGTGCGCCGCAGACGCGGCTTGACCCCTCTCCCTACCCTCTCCCGTAAGGAGAGAGGCGCATTGAGCGCCGCTACTGACATGCGAGACACTCATCATAATCCTTGGCTTCGACCTCGATCTGCTTGAGGTCGATCGTGTTGTCTGCCTCGACGCCACCGGCAAAGCCTGCGCGCTGGATGCTCTTGCTCCGCAGGTAATATAGGGATTTCACGCCGAGTTCCCACGCGCGGAAGTGGAGCATCAGCAGGTCCCATTTTTCCACGTCCGCCGGGATGAACAGGTTCAGCGAGGTTGCCTGGTCGATATAGGGCGTCCGGTCCGCCGCGAGTTCGATCAGCCAGCGCTGATCAATCTCGAAGCTGGTCTTGAACGTGTCCTTTTCCTCAGGCGAGAGGAAATCGAGATGCTGGACCGAGCCGCCTTGTTCTAGGATCGAGTTCCAGATCGTGTCGCTGTTCTTCGACTTTTCGGCGAGCACGCGTTCGAGATGCGGGTTCTTGATCGAAAAGCTGCCCGACAGCGTCTTGTGGGTGTAGATGTTCGCCGGGATCGGCTCGATGCAGGCGCTGGTGCCGCCGCAGATGATGCTGATCGACGCGGTCGGCGCGATCGCGGTCTTGCAGCTGAAGCGTTCCATCACGCCGCGTTCCTCGGCATCGGGGCAGGCGCCGCGTTCGGTGGCGAGCAGCATCGAGGCTTCGTTGACGCCTTGCGCAAGGTGCCGGAAGATCTTCATGTTCCAGGATTTGGCCATCGCCCCTTCGAACGGCAGGCCGCGCGCCTGAAGGAAGCTGTGGAAGCCCATTACGCCCAAGCCCACCGAGCGTTCGCGGCTCGCCGAATAGACGGCGCGCGCCATTTCGGGCGGGGCGCGTTCGATATAATCGCTCAGGACATTGTCGAGGAAGCGCATGACATCTTCGATGAACTGCTTGTCCCCGCTCCACTGATCCCAGGTTTCGAGATTGAGCGAGGACAAGCAGCAGACCGCTGTGCGGTCATTCCCGAGATGGTCGCGACCCGTCGGGAGTGTGATTTCGCTGCAGAGATTGGACGTCGAGACCTTGAAGCCCAGTTCGCGGTGATGCTTGGGCATCGCCTTGTTCACATGATCCGAAAAGACGATGTACGGCTCTCCCGTCGCCAGCCGGGTTTCGACCAGCTTCTGGAACAGGCTGCGCGCATCGACCGTCGCGCGGATGCTGCCATCCTTGGGCGATTTGAGGTTCCATTCATCGCCCGCGCGAACCGCTTCCATGAAGGCGTCGGTGATCAGCACGCCGTGGTGCAGGTTCAGCGCCTTGCGGTTGAAATCGCCCGAGGGTTTGCGGATTTCGAGGAATTCCTCAATCTCC
>JAIERC010000374.1 GCA_019747165.1 Sphingomonas sp.
GCCCCGAACTCCATTTCGAACTGCGCAATGGCCGCACTGCGGTTGATCCGCTGGGGCAATTGCCGAAACGCTGAGGTCAGGCCGACGTTGCGCGCGGCCCGGCACTTCCGGTAAGGGCCGCTGCCATGACCGACTACACCTCTGATCTGCTCCGCCTGCTCGACGCGCGCGGCTATATCCACCAGCTGACCGATGCTGCCGGGCTTGATGCACTCGCAACAAAGCAGGTGGTGCCGGTTTATGTGGGGTTCGACGCCACGGCTTCCTCGCTTCATGTCGGCAACCTCGTCTCGGTCATGCTGCTCCGCCGCATCCAGCAGGCCGGGCACAAGCCGATTGTGATCATGGGCGGCGGCACCACCAAGATCGGCGACCCGTCCGGCAAGGACGAGGTCCGCAAGCTGCTCGACGATGACGGCATCAATGCCAACATCGCGTCGATCCGCCGCGTGTTCGAACGGCTGCTGACCTTCGGCGACGGCCCGACCGATGCCGTGATGGTCAATAATGACGAATGGCTAAGCAAGCTCAGCTATATCGACATGCTCCGTGATGTCGGCCGCCACTTCACGATCAACCGGATGCTGACCTTCGATTCGGTGCGCCTCCGCCTCGATCGCGAGCAGCCGCTGACCTTCCTCGAATTCAACTACATGATCCTTCAGGCCTATGATTTCCTGGAGCTGTCGCGACGTTATGGCTGCCGTGCGCAGATGGGCGGATCGGACCAATGGGGCAATATCGTGAACGGAGTCGAGCTCACGCGTCGGATCGACGGCACCGAGGTGTTCGGCGTCACCACGCCGCTGATCACCAAGGCAGACGGCAGCAAAATGGGCAAATCGGTGTCGGGTGCGGTCTGGCTCAACGAGGACCAGCTCTCCCATTATGATTACTGGCAATTCTGGCGAAACACCGATGATCGCGATGTCGGTCGTTTTCTGCGCCTCTTTACCGATGTGCCGCTCGACGAGATTGCACGGCTGGAAGCGTTGCAGGGTGCTGAGATCAACGAAGCCAAGATCGTCCTCGCCAATGCAGCCACCGCCATGTGCCGGGGAGAGGCCGCCGCGACCGAAGCAGGCGAAACCGCGCGCAAAACCTTTGAGGAAGGCGCATCTGGCGATTCGCTGCCCAGTCACGATGTCGTCGGTGGCAACATCACGCTGGTCGATGCGCTGGTCGCGCTTGGCTTTGCCGCGTCCAAAGGGGAAGCGCGGCGCCTGATCAAAGGCGGCGGCGCTCGCGTAGAGAGCGAAAAGATCACTGACGAGAATTTTCTAATCCCGATCGGCACCGAAACAATCCGCATTTCTGCGGGCAAGAAGAACCACGGCCTGCTCAATCCCGTTGAATAGCAAACGAAAAAATTCGCTTAACCTTGTCTGTACCGATCCTCTTCATCCGCTAGCCTTAGTTTCCGTAGGGGCAGCTATGGGGACGGTTTGGATGGCAAGCAGGGCATCCGTTGCACAGAATGACGATCGGTCCGCCGGTCGTGATGAAGTGCATTTCCGGGCCAAGGGCTTTGGGCCTGACGCCAAACCGGTAGCGATGGTGATTGTCAATATGTCCGCGATGGGGCTGATGGCGCGATGCGAGACCAGTTATCAGCCGGGCGACCGGTTCAGCATTCAGCTACCGATCGTGGGGACAGTCAGCGCCCAGATCCGCTGGTCGCTCGGCGGCCGCATTGGCTGCGAACTGGACCAGCCGATCGACCTTGCTGATTATTATGAACTGCTCGCGGCAATGCTCAAGTCGCGTTGATCCGCCTGCCGGGCTAGCCCGACCGCAGCAGCGCCACCCCGGCATCGCGCTCGAATAAATAGAGCGCCACCCGCGCCGCCTGGCCGCGTGGGCCGCTCAAGCCGCCGTCGCGATCGATCAGCAGGCGCGTATCATCATGCGCGATCGGCAGCAGATCATTAAGCATTTCGGGCGTCGCGAGTCGGAATTGCGCTTCACCCGATTGCCTTGTGCCCAGCAATTCGCCCGCACCGCGCAGCCGCAAATCCTCCTCGGCGATGCGAA
>JAIERC010000126.1 GCA_019747165.1 Sphingomonas sp.
TCCTGCTCTACCCGGAAATCGCCGACACGGCGGTGCGCTGGCTGGAAAAGACCTTTGGACAAAAGACCGTCCGCACCATCCCGATTGGCCACGGCGCAACGCGCGATTTTGTCAACGAAGTCGCGGCGCTCGCGGGTGTCGATCCCGCCGCCGCACTCGACACATCAAACATGCCCTGGTGGAGCCGTTCGGTCGATTCGACCTATCTCACCGCCAAGCGCGTCTTCATTTTCGGTGACGCGACCCATGCCATTGCCGCCGCCCGCGTCGCGCGCGATGAGCTTGGCTTCGACGTTGTTGGCCTGGGTTGCTACAATCGCGAATTCGCGCGTGACCTGCGCGATGCCGCCAAGCTTTATGGCGTCGAACCGCTGATCACCGACGATTATCTTGAGGTCGAAGACGCGATTGCCGCGCTCCAGCCTGAGCTCGTTCTCGGCACGCAGATGGAGCGCCACATTGCCAAGCGGCTGCGCATCCCTTGCGCGGTCATTTCCGCGCCCGTCCATGTCCAGGATTTTCCGGCGCGCTACTCGCCGCAAATGGGTTTTGAGGGCGCGAATGTGTTGTTCGACACCTGGGTCCATCCGCTGGTGATGGGGCTGGAAGAACATCTGCTGACAATGTTCCGTGACGATTTCGAATTCAGCGACAGCGCGGGTGCCAGCCATTTGGGCCATGGCAGTGCCGCGCCGAAGGCAGAGCAAGTCGACAATGAAATCGGGGATCAGGCTACACTTCCCCCTGTCGCCGAACCCGAAGTCATCGCGGCGCGCGGCTGGAGCGCTGAGGCCGAAAAGGAATTGATGAAAATTCCATTTTTCGTCCGCGGCAAGGCGCGCCGAAATACCGAGCGCTATGCCACCGAGCACGGCCTGGCCGCCATTACCATCGACACGCTCTATGACGCGAAGGCTCATTATGCGCGCTAATGTCCCCGCCCCGATTACGCCGGTTCGCGTTGTGGTGATCACGCTCGACAATCACCTGTCAGGGGCATTTCAACGCGCACAACGGCAATTCGAACAAGCCAATCCGGGCGTCACCATCCATTTCCACGCGGCGGCCGATTGGGAAGAAAAGGCCGGCGCACTCGATGCGGCGCGTGCCGATATCGCTCGGGGTGACATCATCCTGGTGACGATGCTGTTCCTGGAAGACCATATCCGCGCCGTCCTCCCGGCGCTGCAGGCGCGGCGTGCTAGCTGTGATGCCATTGTCGGGCTGATGTCTGCCGCTGACATCGTCAAGCTGACGCGGATGGGCGATTACAGCATGGACAAGCCCGCCACTGGCGCGCTTGCGATGATCAAGAAGCTGCGCGGCACCGGCAAACCGGGGGCATCGTCGGGCAAGGGTCAGATGGCAATGCTGCGCCGCCTGCCCAAGCTGCTGAAGTTCGTGCCCGGCACTGCGCAAGACGTGCGTGCCTATTTCCTGACGCTGCAATATTGGCTGGCGGGCAGCGATGACAATATCGTCGATCTGATCCGCGCGCTGATCGATCGCTATGCCGCTGGCGAGCGCGCTGGTCTGCGCGGTAAAATGAAAGCGGCAGCCCCGCGCGACTACCCCGAAGTTGGCGTCTATCACCCAGCAATTCCCGCACGCATGTCGGCCAAGCTTGCCGATCTGCCGCGCCGTCGCGGCACTAAGGGCACCGTCGGCGTGCTGATGCTGCGCTCCTATGTCCTCGCCAAGGATGCCGCGCATTATGACGGCGTGATCGCCGCACTCGAAGCACGCGGGCTTGATGTCATTCCCGCCTTCGCCGGCGGCCTCGATGGTCGCCCGGCAATCGAGCAATTGTTCATGAAAGACGGCAAATCGACCGTCGATGCGGTCATCAACCTGACCGGGTTCAGTCTGGTCGGCGGCCCTGCCTATAACGATACCGCTGCTGCAGAAGCGATCCTCACCAAGCTCGATCGCCCTTACATTGCCGCGCATCCGGTCGAGTTTCAGACGCTGCAAGCCTGGGGCGCCAACCGCCAGGGTCTGCTCCCGCTCGAATCGACGATGATGATCGCGATCCCCGAGC
>JAIERC010000177.1 GCA_019747165.1 Sphingomonas sp.
TTCGGCGTCAGTGTACAAACCGTATCGAGGCGCGTGAAAGTACGCTGAGTATAGGCACGCGAATAAAAGGCACCCAACACATACTCAATCAGCTGACCGGTCGGCGAAGCCAACCGGAGTTCTTGGCTGAAGGTATCGCCGGTCTGCGGTCCGAAATCATGCAGCTGGGTGATACCGACATAGGCGCGATCAACCCAATCGCCGTCGCGAATTTCCTCATTGTCATACCGGCGATAGGCCGTGATCGACGTGACGGTATGCGTGCCGACATTGAGATCGCCCTGCAGGGAAAATCCCCAGCTTGTTTCATTGGTCGCCGTCACCAGATTTTGGTTCACCGTACGGGTACGATCGCCAAGCGGCGTTGGCAACGCAGCGGCGGCAAGATTGGTCGGCAAGGTGCCAATCACTTCGGCGCAGCAATCATCCTTGCTCTGGCGGTAATCGGCGATCAACGTCAGCGTCAGATCGGGCGTCGGATCGGCAACGATTATGCCGCGCACGCCATAATGTTCATAGCCATTGACTTGCGTACCGGTGGCAATGTTTCGAATATTGCCGTCATAATTGCCATAAAAGCCTGTGATCCGGCTTGTAACGTTTTCAGCGAGCGGCAGATCAACCGCGCCACGGACGCGATATTCGCTGCCACCGCTGAAATAGGCCGCCTCAAGGAAACCGCCCAGTTCTTTGCCCGGGCGCTTGGTGATGATATTGATTACACCTGCGCTCGCATTCTTGCCGAACAAGGTGCCCTGAGGCCCGCGCAGCACTTCGATCCGGTCCAGATCGATCAGGTCGCTGAATGCTTCACCAGCCCTGCTATAGACGACACCGTCAACCACCGTTGAAATCGAAGGCTCACCGGCGATCGAGAAGGTCGATGTGCCGACACCGCGCAGAAACAGCGACTGGTTGATGGTCGTTCCCGATTTGCGGAAGTTGAGCGTCGGCACCAGATATTGGGCGCTCTCCAAGTTCACGCCGCCTTGCGCTGCAATCGCGTCGCCAGAGATCACCGTCACGGCCAACGGGACATCCTGCAGCCGTTCGTTGCGCTTTTGAGCGGTGACGACAATGTCGCCAGGTTCGGCGGCGTCTGCTGCCGGGGCAGGCGCATCTTGCGCCAGGACCGGCGTTGCCAGCAAGAGTGCCAGTGTTGCCGCCCCTACCATTAAAATAGCTCGTTTCATGCTCTTCCTCCCCAATTCCGACTAATTTGATAGGTCATTATTATTATTGGCGGCAAGGGCCGCTTTATTGAACGCGTTGAAGAAAAAATTGTTCGCTCAGAATCCCAACTCCGCCATCGTCACCACGCGCTTCTCCCGCGCACTTAGCTCGGCAGCCGTGCCGACCGCGACCGCCATCAACCCGTCATGGGCAGTGACTTCGACCGGACCTTCACCGCGCACGGCGGCGATGAATTTCTGATGTTCGTAAAAGGTGGAGCCGTGGTGGCTGCCGGCATCGAGTGCTGCCTGATCTACCTCGACCACGCGGCGTTCGACCTGTTTGGGATTGCGGAATCCGACGCGCGGCGAAAAGACGATTGCGCCTTCAGGGATCAACACCTCCAGCCTGGCTTTGTCGCCGACGGCCGCAATTTCTTCCTGATTTTCCGCCCCATCAGCAAACATCGACAGATCAAGCATCGCGCGGACGCCATTGCTGAAATCCACGGTCGTGTAGCTGTTGTCGATAATATCCGGGCGCTCGCCCTGATAATTTTCGTCGAGATGGTTCACGTCCATCGCGCCCGAGCAATAAACACGGACCGGATCAGCCTGCACGATCAGGCGCATCAGATCGAAGAAATGGCAGCATTTCTCGACCATGGTGCCGCCGGTGTTGCGGTTGAAGCGGTTCCAATCGCCAACTTTGGGCAGGAAGGGGAAGCGATGCTCGCGGATCGACAGCATTTTCAGGGCGCCGATACGACCGCCGTGAATCTCGGCGATGAATTCGGCCGCGGGGGGCATGTAGCGATATTCCATCGCCGTCCAGAACACCCGGTCAGTCTGCGCCGCGCGGTCGACGATCCAGCGGG
>JAIERC010000219.1 GCA_019747165.1 Sphingomonas sp.
TGGGCCGCCCCGGTATCGGGTTCGCGGCCATGAAACCCCTTATTCACCTAATTTCGTCGCCAATCGGTTAACCAAAACAACTTTCAGCGAAGATAATCGAACAAAGAGAGCGAACTGAGCTTGGCGAGGCTCGATTGTGTGGCTTGCAACACAGTTGTGGTTTTCTGCAGCTCGACAATTGCCGTTGTCAGATCGGTATCCTCAATCGCTGAGCGCTCGGTTTCTCGGGTCAGCGCGGTTGCATCGAGCCGCGCCGATTCCAAATCAAGCCGCGCGCCGCGCGCACCAATCGACCCCCGCGCATTGCTAACCTGATCAAGCGAGGCCTTCACGCCGTTCAACGCGTCGCCAGCCGTGGCACCCGGGCTGCCGCCTGCTTCGAGGGCGGTGGCGAGCGTACTGAGCAGAGCAAAGACATCGGTAGTGCCGCCGCCGCTCGCCAGCCCGCCGAAAAGTCGTTCGGCTGATTCGCTGGGCTGGATGGCAATGCCCTCACCAACCGGGATGGTGACTGGATCGCCGGTGCCGGTAAAGCTGACGACACCCAGCGCATCGCGCGTGACCGCCGTATCGCCGCTGGCCGCGCCGAACAGCGGGCCGCCGCGCGAATCCTTGCTGTTGGCAAGCGACACCAGATCATCGACGATCCCGCGCAACTGCGTGGCGATCACTGCCCGGTTGCCGTCAGAAAGCGTGCCGCTGCTCGCCTGAACCACGAGCTCCTGCGCTTTTTGCAGCTGGTTCGCGACCGAATCGAGCGTGGTATCGGCCTGATCGAGCACGGTGCGCGCGAGCGTGATATTCTTGCCCCAGGCAACATCATCGGCTTTACCGCGCGCAAGGCCTTGCAGCCGCTGATAGCCAACCGCATCGTCGGATGGCGCGGCGAGTTTCTTGCCAGACGAAATCTGATCCTGAATCGTCTGCGTCCGGCCCGACAGCGTATTCAGCCGGCTGGCCGCGCGATCGAAGAATAAGCTGGTGCTAGTGATCGTCATGGTCTGTCTCAGCGGATATCGAGGATGGTCTGGAACGTCTCGCGGGCGATCTGAATCACCTTGCTCGACGCTTGATAGGCCTGTTGGAAGCGCAGCAGATCAACCGCTTCGCTGTCGAGATTAACACCCACCAGCTGATCGCGCGCGCTGATGGCGCCGTCATGGATCGCGTTTTGGGCGGCGGCAACGGTCTTGCGCTGATCAAGCGCGGTGGCGTTGGTCGCCACCAGCCCACTGGTATCCGCTTCAAAGCCACCACTCGTTCGCAGCGCTTCCAGATTGGCAAGATTGCCATTGTTGCGCGCGCCGCCACCGACGACCGCTGCCGCAATGCCGCGTCCGCTGGACAGCGCGACCGAGATATCCGTCGCCACTGCACCGACAGCAAATAAGGGCGCGCCGGGATTGCCATCTAGATCGCGACCCGTCGCTTGCACGGCATTGACGCCGTCGACAAAGTCGGTGGCGATGCGGTTCAGGTCGGTGCGTGCGGCGCCAATTCGCTGGGCGCCATCGACGATACCGGCCAGCGCCCCGCCGCCTGGATTTAGGCTGGAGGCATTGCCATTGAGGTGAACTGCGAACGAAACACTGCCGGTTGGCGCGCGGACATAGGTTACATAACCGACGTCACCTCCAGCAGTGACAAAAGCGGGCCCGGCTGCCCCGCCAAGATTGACGCTGGTGCGGCCCGATGCATCGGTGGTGACGGCAATATCACTAAGCGCGCTCAACTGATCGAGAATCAGGTCGCGCTGATCAAACAATTGGGCCTGGGCGCTTGAATTGGGCTGGGCGCTGCCGAGTCCCTTGTTGATTCTGGCAAGCGAGGCCCCGAGCGTTTCAAGCGAGGTAGCAGCGCTTTCGGCCGTGGTATCAAGATCCGCGGCAATCTGGTCAAGCGACCGCGCGGTGGTACCGAAGGCGCTCGTCACGCTGGCGCTCGATTCGAGCAGGGCGGCGCGGGGCGTGCTTGCCGTGGGATCCGCAGCAACCGATTTGGCGGCGTTGAAAAAGCTCGTCAGGCGATCGCCCAACTGCGCGCCGGTCAGCGCGGTTTCGATGCCCT
>JAIERC010000157.1 GCA_019747165.1 Sphingomonas sp.
CCCTGCCGGTATCGATATCATTGCCCAGCGAGACTCGTTCCTTGACGACCGCGCGGTGCCGCACGGGCTGCGCCTGTGTCGTCATCGTCACGTCGTTGATCACGGCGGCATTGGCGCCAACGGTTTGCGCAGTTGCCGGCAGCGCAGCCAGCAATGGCGCCAGTGCGCTAAGCGCGGCGGCGCTGATCAGGGTGAGTCGCGTGGACATGCGATCGCTCCTCATTTGCCGAAATTCCAAACCAGCTGCACATCGACGCCGAAACTATCGTAATCGCGCAGGAAGCTGGCTTGATTATAATCGCGCCGCGTGTGGCTGACGCCGCCCTCCACGCCAAAGCCATTGCCGAATATTGGCATGCCCAGCGCTGCCCGCGTGAAAAAACGGGTTTCCTGCCGGTCTGTGATGAACAGCGCGTCGCGAAAATCGACAAATCTGATTGTCGATGAAATTGCGCCATAGCCACCGGCATGGCCGATTGGCTGGCGGAAGGCGCTGTACACGCGGACGCCGCGATAACCGAGATAATTTGTATCGGCGGTCTTGTCCTCAACTGCCGCCCCGATCACCCATTGGGCATTCCTGCGGGTGGTGGCGCTATAATCGAGCGCGAGATCATAGCGCCCGCCATTGCGCGAGAAAAACGGCACGGAGTCGACATAATCCTGGCGCACCGCTTCACCACGCAGGGCGATCCGCCCGGAGCGACCGGTTGTAACCGTCATTTCGGCCTGGCCGCCATATTCAGTGACAAACGGCGCGCCCTGCAGCCGGGCATGTTCGACCACACCGCCAAGCGAAAAGCCGAAACCCACAGCCTGCCGACCATAGCCTGCGCGCACCGCACCGATCTGATAATCAAGCCCGGAGGGGCCGAGCGCGTTCTTCGTCAGGCCCCATAAGCCGCCGTAAAGATAGCTTTGGCCAAGCGCCACGCGCCCATCGATCTGCCCGGAAGCGATGAAGGAAAAATCATCGTCTGCCACGATGCCGAGCCCAGGGAAATTAAACGCCACAGCCAAGGCACCAAGCGCGTCGGTGTCATAGGCAAAGCCGATCGCGACCTTGCCAACCAACGCACGGGGCGCTGCCGCCGTGCCGGTCGGGCGTTCAATCGCGCCACAAGCGTCAACCGCAATCCGCCAATCGCCTTCGTCGATCTGTGCCGGATCGACCTTGGCGAGTTCAATATGCGCGCGCGCGCGATCATCGAGGCGACACAGGGTTGTGACATAATATAGTCGCAGCCGCGTCGTCGCAGCGCCAGGCCGGGCAAGCAACGCCCGCTCCATCGTCGCCACCGCTGCGATCAAATCGCCCGTATCACTTTGTTCGCGCGCGAGTCGAAGGGCGGCGTCAGGATCATTGGCGGTATCGATAATCGCATCGAGATCATCGCTAGGGCTGGCCTGCTGCGCCTGTGCCGGTGATGCCATGGCGAGCAAGGCAGCCACGGCCGACGCCACAGACCCGACATATTTCAGATCTTTAAGGCCCTTCATCTTTCCCCCAAAGACAGCGAAGCGATCCGTTTTCAGCCGTCGATCGGGTTTCCCCTCAAAGGCGATTGGCGCTGTAGCGGTACCGGTGCACCGCTACAGCGCTGGAGTCGTTCAGGCTATGTCTTGGTGCTGGACCCGGCCTGCGGTCAGGTCAACCACCGCATACCGGGTCTAGGTGCCAACAGTCCCGCACCGGGAAAGCAAAGATTCGCGCTTCCTTACCCTGCCGCCAGCGCCGCGAGCAGCAGCAACGCGACGATGTTGGTGATCTTGATCATCGGGTTGACCGCCGGGCCCGCCGTGTCCTTGTACGGGTCACCCACGGTGTCGCCGGTGACAGCGGCCTTGTGGGCCTCGCTTCCCTTGCCGCCATGATTGCCGTCTTCGATGTATTTTTTGGCATTGTCCCACGCGCCGCCGCCCGATGTCATCGAAATGGCGACGAACAGGCCCGAAACGATCACGCCGAGCAGCATCGCGCCAAGCGCCGCAAAACCCTCTGCCTGACCCGCCACGAAGGTGATGATGAAATAGACCGCGATCGGGCTGAGCACGGGCAACAGGCTGGGCA
>JAIERC010000359.1 GCA_019747165.1 Sphingomonas sp.
GCGAAATCTATATGCGGCCCAAGGCGGGGGCGGGGACGACCTATCATTATGTCGGCGCAGAAGCGCGCGCGACGAACGACGGGTTTGAAAGCCTGGGCGATCTCGGCTGGTTCGACGCCGATGGCTATCTCTACATTGCCGACCGCCGCACCGACATGATCCTGTCGGGCGGCGCAAATGTCTATCCAGCGGAGGTCGAAGCGGCGATCGACGCGCACCCGAATGTGCGCTCAAGCGCGGTGATCGGCCTGCCCGACGACGATCTGGGGAACCGGGTGCACGCGATCGTCGATTGCTTCGCGCCGATGGACGCGGAAGATTTGATCGCCTTCGTCGGCACGCAGGTGGCGCGCTACAAGGTGCCGCGCAGCGTGGAATTCGTGACCGAGCCGGTCAGGGACGATGCCGGCAAGGTGCGGCGGAGTGAATTGCGGCGGGTGCGGTTGGCGGGGATGCCCTGAGTGGAGGGCTGGTTAGGGCGAGATTGCCAGCGTTGAAGATTTGCCGTGCTAGGGTCAAAAACCTTTCGTCGCCCCGTGCTTGACACGGGGCTGGGCTAACCTTTCTCGCCATCGGCTGGAAACCACTGCTCCCATAGATCATGCCATTCCGGGTTGTCGGCCTCGATCAGGGCGAACTTCCAATCGCGCTTCCATTTCTTGACCAGTTTTTCGCGGGCGATTGCCGACGCGATCGCTTCATGGCGTTCGGCATAGACAAGCCGCGTTTTGGCGAAGTCAGCGACGTGCGACGACCCTGTCTCCGCCCGGTGGTCATGGACGCGCCGGAGGAGGTCGGCGCTAACCCCTACATACATACCGCCGCGATAGCGGTTCGCCATGATGTAAACCCAGCCGCCTTTTTGCATATGGCCTTATCGCAAACGATAGCTTCGAAGAAAAGCCAAGCCCCGCATCAAGTGCGGGGCGACGAAGCGTAGGGCGGGTTACGATCATCGTTGTCCGGTATAGCGAGCAACATGGTGTGGAAGTCGTGTCGGGGCCGGTCGGAGTAACTTTCGCTGCTTTCCTGGACTTTAGGGTAATTTCTCACGCACCCGATACGCTATCAAAATCGCACCACAGCCAGGGGAGCACAGGCCCATCTTTTGGCCGGATATGAATGGCCCCGACACCTTCGGGACGTATGTAGTCCGCCTGGAGATTGAGTAACGGTATCGGCGTTGCGAGAACAGCATCCAACTGTGATTGTGCGTTGTTGATGTCGGTGCAATTGACGTCGATCCGACATAGCTCTGCATCGCCGACGCTCAATCCAGATCGATCATAAAGTAATCCATTGAATTGCTCGTGCGCCCAAGCTTCGGTTGCGTCTTCATATTCGATGATAAAAATAGACGAAATCAATCCCTGTCCGCGAGCGAAAGAAAGGGTGGACCATGGCGGGCGATCATCGGCAGGAATGTCCTCGCGCTTGTGCAAACGGACGTTCCAGCCATTCTTGACTGCAATCTGCTGAACGCTGCCAATATTACCTTGGATTGCCAGCAGTGGATCGAAGGGAGCCTTGTCTAAGGGCCAATCGAACACATCGATAAACGGCCCATTTCGAAAGCGAACGCCTTCCGAGAAAACGACAGCTTGGCTCTTAAAGCCTTGCAGGGTTTGCAGATTGAACCGGTCGGCAAGATCATTGAGAAGCCGCCGCCGCTGAGGCGTTCGAATGACAAGATGGTCTAAAGCCATCCTCGGCAGATAGCAGGAATCCCGGATGACGAAAACAACGGCAGCTGGTCCGTTCCTGACAAGTATCGGTATCTTGCTGTCGCTCTGCCGTCCTCTTCGTGACGTCGGGTCGCCTTAAACCGGAATCTCATTAAACGGCACGTCCTTATCCAGCCGAACATCCTGCGGCAGGCCCAGCACGCGTTCCGCGACGATGTTGCGCAGTATCTCGTCGCTTCCGCCGGCGATGCGGATGCCGGGGCTGAACAGCAGCGAGTTGATCACATCGTCCCAGGCGTCGCCGGGTTCGATATGGGTCAGCATGCCGGCCTCGCCCGCCATTTCCATCGCGCGATAGGCGTTTTGCTGGAGCAGCGGCGCTTTGAGCATTTT
>JAIERC010000468.1 GCA_019747165.1 Sphingomonas sp.
CGACATAGGGCAGATCGCCCTTGCTCTTGTTGCCGGCACAGCCAGCGATGGAAATCATGCTGGCGGCGATCAGCGCCAGCGATACGGAGCGGGACAGGGGAATACGCATGGGCCATGTCCATAGCCGACCAGGCCGCGCGCGAACAATGTTTTTTGATTCCCCGCCCAGCCCGCTCTAATGGATGTGGTAACCGGCGGGTATTGGTTGATCATTGTGGGATCGTCTTGGTGACAATGCGCGTTGTGACCCGGTGCTTCCTTGCGATAAGAACCTGCCATGACTGCGATTTTGCTTACCACCAAATCCGTTTACAAACCCTGGGGCCGGCATGATCTCTGGCCCGGTTTTGCCGAACCTGCGCCGGATTCACGGCCGATTGGCGAGATATGGTTTGAATCGCCCGCCGGGGCCGCGCCTGACCTGCTCATTAAATATCTGTTTACCAACGAAAAACTGTCGGTGCAGGTGCATCCCGATGATGCCGCGGCACGGGCAGCTGGGTATCCGCGCGGCAAGGATGAAGCATGGTTCATCCTGGCGGCGAGCCCCGGGGCAACGATCGCGATCGGGACGCTGGCGCCGATAACCCAGGACGCCCTGCACCGCGCGGCACTGGACGGCAGCATCGAACAGTTGCTCGATTGGAAACCCGTCAAACCGGGGGATTTCTTTTATTCCCCCGCAGGCACCGTCCACGCCATCGGGGCCGGAATCACGCTGGTAGAGGTGCAGCAGAATGTCGATCTGACCTATCGACTTTATGACTATGGTCGGCCGCGGGCACTGCATCTGGCGGCGGGTATCGCCGTCAGCGATGCCAAGCCCTTCATCGCTCAGGCAGCGGCTGGCGCCGTTGGGAGGGGGAGGACGATCCTGGCGGAAGGGCCGAAATTCGTGGTCGAACGCTGGCAGGGTGGCGATTATGCGCCGACGCTGCCGGAGGGCGTGTCCGGCTGGCTGGTGCCGTTGGTCGGGCAGGGCAGCGCTGACGGGGTGGCCTGGGGGGCGGGCGAGTGTTTGATGGTGGCGGGGCAGGTGAAGGTGACGGCATCTGCCGATAGCGACTTGCTCTTTGTTTACCCGGGTGACACGCGCCTGCCAGGCTGAAATCCTTAAACAGTTGGTGGTAGCGAGACAGCGATGCCGCGCGTTCTGACTCTTGCCACGCTGTTTCCCGATACGACCCGCCCCAATTTCGGCGTGTTTGTCGAACGGCAGACATTGGGGCTCGCCGCGCTGCCGGGCGTTGACCTGCGCGTGGTCGCGCCGATCGGCCTGCCGCCCTGGCCACTCTCGCGCCACGCACATTACCGGGCATTTGCGACGGTGCCTGACGCCGAACAATGGAAGGGCGTGCCGGTTGCGCGCCCGCGATTCCTAACCTTGCCGGGTACCGGCGGGCGCTTTCATGCGATGGCTCTGCGCCAGCGACTGGTGCCGCTGTTGACGGAGATCCGCCGCGACTTCGCCTTTGACGTCATCGATGCCGAGTTTTTCTTTCCCGATGGGCCAGCGGCGATTGTACTTGGCCGCCATTTCGGGGTGCCGGTGTCGATCAAGGCGCGGGGGGCCGACATCCATCATTGGGGGCATGGCGCAACGGGGGCGCAGGTGCGCCGGGCTGGTCAGGCAGCGGACGGGCTGCTGGCGGTATCGCAGGCGATGCGCGACGATATGGCCGCGATCGGCCTGCCACAGAACCGGATCGCCGTGCACCTTACCGGGGTTGATCTCGATCGCTTCGTCCCGCTCGACCGGACAGCGGCGAAGGCAGTGCTCGGCGTAACCGGGCCGCTGATCGTGTCGCTTGGGGCGCTGATTGCGCGCAAGGGGCATGATGTTGTCGTCAAAGCGATGGCGGACCTTCCAGGGGCAACCTTGTTAATTGCAGGCGACGGGCCTGAACGTAACGCGCTGATCGCTGATATTGCGCGGCTTGGGTTGAGCGATCGCGTGCGCTTGCTGGGATCGGTGCCGCATGGCGAGATGCCGGCGTTGCTCGGCGCTGCCGATGTCATGGCGCTTGCGTCCGCCTCCGAAGGGCTTGCCAATGCCTGGGTGGAGGCGCTGGCCTGCGGTACGC
>JAIERC010000520.1 GCA_019747165.1 Sphingomonas sp.
GTGGGCTGCTCCAGCCGACCCAGGCGCTCGACATGGGCAATTCGGGCACCTCTACCCGGCTGCTGATGGGCCTTGTTGCAAGCCACCCGATCACGGTGACCTTTATCGGCGACGCATCCTTGTCGGCGCGACCGATGGGCCGAGTGATTGAACCGCTATCGCAGATGGGCGCCGACATCACCGCCAGCCCCGGCGGCAAATTGCCGCTGATGGTGCGCGGACTCTGCCCCGCCGTGCCGATCAGTTACACGCTGCCCGTCGCCTCTGCGCAGGTGAAATCGGCAGTGCTGCTCGCGGGCCTCAACACCCCCGGCATCACCCGCGTGATCGAGCCGATCGCGACGCGCGACCATAGCGAGCGCATGCTGAAGGGCTTTGGCGCGACACTATCCGTCGAGGAAACCAACCAGGGGCGAATCATCTCGATCAGCGGTGAGGCGGAGCTCAAACCGCAATCGATTATCGTGCCGGGCGACCCGTCTTCGGCTGCTTTTTTTGCGGTTGCGGCATCGATCATCCCGGGGTCCAACGTGCTGATCGCCAATGTCGGCCTGAATGTCACCCGCACCGGCTTGTTCAGCGCGCTGCGGATGATGGGGGCTAACATCACCCAGGAAAATCCGCGCGAGGTGGGCGGCGAGCCGGTCGCCGATTTGCGCGTTCGGCATGCCCCGCTTCGGGCAATCGATGTGCCGCCCCATCTCGCCCCCAGCATGATCGACGAATATCCGATCCTGTTTGTCGCAGCCGCGCTTGCTTCAGGCTGGACAGTGGCACGCGGCGCGCATGAACTGCGCGTCAAGGAATCGGACCGGATCGCGACAATGGCCGCCGCGCTGACGGCAATTGGGGTTGAGATAGAAGAATTTGACGATGGACTGGCGATAAATGGCTCGGGCGGCGCGAAGCTGCCCGGCGGCGCAACAATCGCGTCAAAGCTCGATCACCGGATTGCGATGAGCATGGCGATCGCTGGCCTCGTCGCGAGGGCTAGTGTCACCATTGATGATGTCGCTCCCGTGGCAACAAGCTTTCCGTCGTTCTTCGAAACGCTTGACGCACTCGCTGGTTAGGGCCTTTGGTACACAAATGATCATCGCCGTCGACGGACCCGCCGCCTCAGGCAAAGGCACCCTCGCCCGTGCCCTGGCGAAACATTATCGCCTGCCGCATCTCGATACCGGATTGCTCTACCGCGCGGTTGGGCTGAACGTGCTGCGTCAGGAGCTTAACCCCGAAATCGAAGCCGATGGCTTTGCCGCCTGCGATTTCGACGACTCGATCCTTGCTGATCCAGCGTTGCGCAGCGATGAGATCGGCAAGATCGCGTCGGTCGTTTCGGTGCATCCGCTGGTGCGTACCGCCCTGCTCCACCGCCAGCGGCGCTTTGCCAACCAGCCGGGCGGGGCGGTGCTCGACGGGCGCGATATCGGCACGGTGATCGCGCCCAATGCCGATGCCAAGCTGTTCATCAAGGCCACCCCGCAAATTCGCGCCAAGCGCCGCCATGCCGAACTGCGCGCGGAGGGTTCGACCGTCAGCCTCGATAAGGTGCTCGCCGACATTCGCGCGCGCGATTTGCGCGACATTGGCCGGGCTGCCGCGCCGCTGGTAATGGCAGACGACGCGAACCTACTCGATACGAGCTTTCTGTCGATTGAAAGCGCCGTGCAGCGCGCGATCGAGCTGGTCGAAGCGCGGGTGCGCGCCAAAACGAGCTGAGCGGGCGTCGCACCAAGCCTAACGGGTCACGCTTCTGGCTTCGCCTCGCTCGCCAGCCGCTTATTGAGAATTTGGGTATAGTCTGCACTCAGCTTTCGGCAGCTTGCGGAATCGACAAACGGGTTCGGCACGGCCCGCCGCTCAAACTGCGCGAACTTTGTGTCGCCGCCCGAATTATCGGGATGGGCGGTAAACAGGATGTCGCAGGGCATCGCCGCGACCTTGCTAAGCGTCTGCCGGAACGACGCGACAATCGACCGGTGGGCCGGGTCCGAGAATCGATACCCATCGACCGACACCGGATTAAGGCTGGAGGCGAACACCATGTTCAAACACCGCTTGGCTTCGCAGGATTGCCAGCGCCA
>JAIERC010000058.1 GCA_019747165.1 Sphingomonas sp.
GCTCGACCTTCCAGACGCTTTGCCGGATCGATACGATCAACGAGCTGGAATATTTCCTGAACGGCGGCATTTTGCACTATGTGTTGCGCAATCTGGCCGCCTGAGCGCTGGTGACGGGCACTTGTCATTGCGGCGCGGTGCGGGTCACGATCCCCGCCGCGCCTGACTATATCAACGAATGCAACTGCTCGCTGTGCATCAAGCACGGCGCGACCTGGGGCTATTTCAAGCGGACTGAGGTTGAGGTTACGGGTGATCGGATTGGCAGCTATGTCCACCCAGGCATGGCCGAGCCATTTGTTCGCCTGCATTTCTGCTTGATTTGTGGCTGCACGACGCACTGCATCGCAATTGACGATGCAACCGACTGGGCATGCATCAACACGAGATTATTTGAGCCTGAACAAATGGTCTATGTCGACGTACGTCACCCCGACGGGCGCGGCTGGGTACGCTAACGATGACTGCAACGCGGAGCAGCACCGACACCATTAGCGAGCCAAACAATCTCCTCAATCGGTACGTGCTGAAGTTTACGATCCCGAATTTGGCCACAGCGTGAGCAGCGCGCTTTCCGCCACCTGTCATTGCGGCGCGGTGGAGATCACCATCCCCGCCGCGCCCGACTATCTCAACGACTGTAATTGCTCGCTATGCGTCTCGCGCGGCGGGCTATGGGGCTATTTCTCGCCCGCCGACGTGACGATCAGCGGCGCGACACACGGTTATGTCCGCGCTGACCTAAAGAAGGCGGCACTCAGCACCCACTGGTGCGCGCATTGCGGGTCAACCACACATTGGACGGCGCTCGATCCGGCTTATGAACGCATGGGCGTCAATATGCGGCTGTTCGATCCAGCAACTTATGCCCACGTCGAAATCCGCCACATCGATGGGCGAAGCTGGGAAGGCTGATTGTGACCATTTTTATCGAAATCATCGGCTGGGCCGCCGCCCTGCTCATCCTTGCTTCCTATCTGCTGGTGTCGACTGGGCGGCTGTCGGGGACGTCGGTGACGTTCCAGTGGATGAATGTGATTGGCGCAGGCGGCTTTATCCTCAACAGCGGCTGGCATGGGGCGCTGCCATCGGCGGTGCTCAATATCGCCTGGGCGGGGATCGGGATTTTCACGTTGCTGCGGTTGCGGCGCGCTGGCCCGGCGGCGTGACCGAGCCAACGCTGCTGATCGAGTTTATTGGCTGGACCGGATCGGCGCTTTGCCTTGGTGCCTATCTGCTCACGTCGACGGGCAGGTTATCAGGCAAATCGGCACTCTATCAGGCCATGAATTTTCTGGGCGGCGCGACCCTGGCGATCAACGTCATCTGGCACGGCGCCTACCCGGCGGCCTTGCTGGAGATTGGCTGGGCGCTGATCGGGCTGGTCGCCCTGATTGGCATCGTCCGCGCGCGGATTGCAGCGCCGCCGCGCTGATCCCGAAGCGACGTCGCCCCTCGATCCTGCGCTGCGCCGCCCAATATCAGATGAAACGCGCGATCAGTTGAAGATGGTCGAGAGCCTGACCGGGCTGGCACTGCCACCGCGTTGCAGGAACATCGCCGTGCCAACACGCCCGGCGCGCGCGACAGCATAGAGCTGGTCGCCCGCCAGATCGGCACCGTGATCAAGCTCAAACTGAAGCACAAAAGAATCGCGCCGGACATGGCCCGGGCGGGCGCCCTTGGCTTCCAGGCGACGCACTGCCACGATTTTGCCGTGCCCTGCTCCCTGCTAATGAACAATTGTTTCTTGATTACCATGATTTACGCAATCTTGCCAGTTCGCCGCCGAGCAAAGCCGAAATAGATCAAAAGACCAATACCGTTCCAGATCAGAAAAGAATGCTGGGTAAGCTCTTGCAAGCTGGTAAATAAGTAAATGCACCCCAGTATCGCGATCGGCGCGACGATCCAGGCTATCGGTGTTCTAAAGGGCCGTCGAGCATCGGGGGCGCGTCGCCGCATCACCAATACACACGCTGCCACCGCAACAAAGGCGCATAGCGTGCCGGCATTGGCGAGGCTGGCGATAACATCGAGCGGCACCAGTCCAGCAATGATCGCGACAAAGATCGCCGTAACCGCTG
>JAIERC010000066.1 GCA_019747165.1 Sphingomonas sp.
AATATGGCGAGCCCTGCCCGGATGCGCTGGTTGAATCAGCGCTCGATCATATCAAGCTGCTGCAGGACCATGATTTCCACGAGTTCAAGGTCGCGGTAAAGGCCTCCGATTTCTTCCTCGCGGTGGCTGCCTATCAACAACTGGCCGAAGCAGTCGATTGCCCGCTGCATTTGGGGATCACCGAAGCGGGCGGTTTCGTCGGCGGCACTGTCAAGTCGGCGATCGGCCTGGGGACGCTGCTCTGGTACGGCATCGGCGACACGATCCGTGTTTCGCTGTCGGCGGAGCCCGAGGATGAGGTCCGCGTCGGCTTCGAAATTTTGAAGGCGCTCGGCATCCGCAATCGTGGTGTGCGGGTCGTGAGCTGTCCGAGCTGCGCGCGGCAGGGCTTCGACGTCATCCGCACCGTGCAGGCGCTCGAAGAACGGCTGCAACACATCCGCACGCCAATGTCGCTCAGCGTGCTTGGGTGCGTCGTCAACGGCCCCGGCGAAGCGCGCGAAACCGATATCGGCCTGACCGGCGGCGGCAATGGCAAACACATGGTCTATCTGTCGGGCGTCACCGATCATACCGTGCAGAGCGAGGATATGATCGAGCATATCGTCAAGCTCGTTGAGGCCAAGGCGGCGGAAATAGACGCTGTCGATCAGGCCAAGCTGGTCGAGACGGCGGGATAGCCCTTGGCCTGGATCATCCTGGTATCAGCAGGTTTGTTCGAGGTCGGTTTTACCACTTGCCTTCGTTATACTGATGGGTTCAAAAGCGTTGGTTGGAACATCGCGTTCTTGATTTGCGCAATCATCAGCTTCTCGCTGCTTGAAAAGGCATCAAAGACGATCCCGCTCGGCACTTCCTATGCCGTCTGGGTGGGCATTGGCGCACTAGGCACCGTAATAGTCGGGGTGATGACGGGCG
The DNA here is from genome assembly GCA_019747165.1 of Sphingomonas sp. GTDB lineage: Bacteria > Pseudomonadota > Alphaproteobacteria > Sphingomonadales > Sphingomonadaceae > Sphingomonas. The sequence continues at coordinate 919 of JAIERC010000066.1, forward strand.
AAGAATCGATCAGCGCAGTGCGTATCCTGCTGCTGCTTGTGCTGCTCGCCTGCATAGTAGGGCTGAAACTGACGCATTGAGCCAAAGCGACGCGCCCTTAGGACAGTATTTGCCATTGCCGTTGGCTGCGGCCTAAAGTCCTGTGTCTAACGCGCCGGTGATGAAACTCGCGCTCACCGCCGTTTCGATCATCGGCCTTACGCTGTCGCATTTGGGTGCTCATGCTGATCGCCCCTCGATCATCAAAGCGCCCTGATAATAGCGTGCAGCGGCGAGCCCTCATTTGTCGACCAATCGCACATCGGCGATTTCGAGGCGGAAGGGGCCGTCTTGCTGGGTCGCGCCGATCAGCAGCATTTGCGCGTTGCTGGGATCAAAATTTGCCAATTGCGCAAAGCGCAGCGTGACTTCAGCCCATTCCTTGCCGACAATGATCGGGCTCGTGCTTGGCCGCGGTCCGCCACTCGGCGAAAACCCCATCACCGCAAAGCCCTTGCCTTCGCCACGTGCCCAAAACCGCAGTGCCCTGGCGCTGCCAAGATTGGCCGGGCGAAATTGCTTGTCGGCGGGGTAAAAGGCAAGGCCCGCCCATGGCGCAAGAAAGTCGGGCTTGATCTCGCCCGTCAACACCAACGCGGTTTGACCATTTGGTGCCTGGTCACCGATGCTAAGCGCCACCGTTGAATTGCCGCCAACAATTGAATCGGTCGATACGTCCCAGCCCGCGCCAAAGGGCGATTTGACGACGGCCTTGCCCTGCACCGTGCTGAATTGCGCGATGCGGCCATCAGCGGGCAGCGCGACGGGCGGCAGTGCGACCGCGACGGCCTGCTTCGACATCGCCTCGCGGCGGGCTGCGCGGAGCGGGCTGACCGGCGCGCCGTCCTTCCATATCTCCACGATGTTGTGAACATCCCCGATCGTGCGGGTCGGGTCACCTTCGACCAGCACCAGGTCCGCCTTGAATCCTGCGTCGATCCGCCCGCGATCGGTCAGTCGAAAGGCCTTGGCCGGCACCGCCGTCGCCGCTGACAGTGCCTGTATCGGGGACAAGCCCCCTTTGACCAGCAAGTCCATTTCGCGGTGCAGGCTCAGCCCATACCAGGTGCCCGGATTGCCAGCATCGGTGCCGGCCAGAATGGGGACGCCCGCTTTGACGAGCGCGGTAAGATT
>JAIERC010000260.1 GCA_019747165.1 Sphingomonas sp.
GCGCCGCCAGATGCCCCTTCAGGCCCGACGCGGCAGTGTAGATCAGCTTATCCATTCACTTGACCCCGATCACGCAACTTATTGGATGTTGAAGATGGTCTGGGCGATCGCCTTGTCGGTCTCGAGCGCCTTGGCATTGGCCTGGAAATTGCGCTGGGCTGAAATCAGCGCGACGAGTTCCTCAGTCGTATCGACATTCGAGCGCTCGATTGTGCCCGACAGCAAATTGCCGAAGCCATTTGCGCCCGGCTCGCCGAGCACAGGATCGCCGGATAGGCCAGTCGCCGACCAAGAGCTGCTGCCGAGCTGGCGCAGTCCCGACGGGTTGGCGAAATTGGCTAGCAGCACTTTGCCGAGCGTCTGGGTTTCACCATTCGAGAAACTGGCCTTGATCAACCCTTCCGAATCAATCGTGACCCCTTGCAGTTGACCGACCGCGACACCGTCCTGGCTGGTTGCTGCGACGTCGAACGGTGCACCGAGTTGAGTCGTTGCAGTGCCGAAATTGAGCGCGACGACTTGCGGATTGGGACTGCTTGCCGGGGTGAAGGCGTCAAAGGTTGTCGCCGTCGTTGGCGCGGTAAGCACACCCGACGCATCAAAGGTCAGCGTGATTGCTGCCGCGCCGCCCGAGGTGAGCGCCTGATCGCCCACAAAGCTATGAGCAGACCAGGTGCTGTTCGGGCTACCGCCGGTCGGCACCGTCTCGCGTTTGAAATAAGTCGTCAGCGTTTGGGCATTGCCCACTGAATCGTAAATCGTCGTCTGGACGGATTGATTATAGCTCGACGGATCGAAGCGATTGAAGGTCGCCGTTGCCGGGATCGCCCCGCCGGCTGGCAGGTTGACAGACAAGCCGACATTCTGGGTCGCCACTGGCGTACCGCTGGTGGCAGGCAGCCGGACACTCACCGCCGACGAGAGACCGGAAGCAACAACCGCGCCGCTGCCATCAACCGGATAGGCCTGAAGATGCGCCCCTTGGCCATCGACGACATAGCGATTGGCATCGACCAGATAGGAACCGTTGCGGGTAAAGTTGACCGCGCCGCCGTCCAGCTTGGGCTTCACCGCGAAGAACCCGTCACCTGAAATGGCGATATCGAGTGCCGACTGAGTCTGGACCAGATTGCCCTGGCTGAACTGCTGCCGGTTGGCCTTGACGACGGTGCCCGAACCAACCGCCTGGTTGGGATTGGTGCCGACGCTCGATGCGATCACGTCGGCGAATTCGGAGCGGCTCTTCTTGAAGCCATTGGTCCCCACGTTGGCGAGATTGTGCGAGATCGTGGCGAGGTCGGTCTGGGCTGCGGTCAGGCCGCTGAGTGAAGTGTAAAAAGACATGTCGGTATCTCCTTGGCAAAGCGAAAATTATTTTGGGTCAGCCGATCTGGCGAACCTGGGTGGCGGCGATCTGGCCGATTCCCGGCACGGTGAGCAGCGGCGGACCACTGGACGGGATCGATACGGAACTGACGGGGGCCCAAACGAGCGGCGTCGTGCCGACGCTCGCCCCGTTGTTGTTGGCAACGGCGCTGATCTTGAACGGACCCGCACCCGCGGGCTCGCCACTGTTGGTGCTGCCGTCCCAATCAAAGGTCACGCTACCTTTGGCCTGCGCGCCGAGCGACAGGGTTTTGAGCACAGCGCCATTTGGACCCGTGATCGAGACCTTGACGTCGCTGGCATCCCCGGCGAGCTCGACCGCCCCGGTCAAGCCGCCAGTGGTACGGGGATAGGCGGTGGTGCCAGGGGAGAGGACATTGCGCCCGACATAGCTGAGCGCATCGCTAGTGCTGCCGCCGCTCAACTTGTCCTGAATGGCTTTCAACGTGGTGTTGATCTCGCTGATCCCGGCAACGCTCGAAAATTGTGCCAGCTGCGAAAGCTGCTGGGTGGCATCGACCGGCGCGGTGGGATCCTGATTCTTGAGCTGGGCGGTCAGCAATTTCAGAAAATCATTCTGCGTCAGCTGATCGGCCTGCGCCGATGTCTTGACCTGCGCACTTGTCGTGGTGCGGCCGATGCCAAGGCTTGAAAGCGTGCTATCGAACGACGTGGCCATAATCAGCGTCCCAATTTGAGGGTATCGATGATCAG
>JAIERC010000291.1 GCA_019747165.1 Sphingomonas sp.
TGGCGATGACCGTGCCGATGCCGATGACGCTGACCTGCGAAGCCACGATCGATGGCGACACGATCACCGGCACGGTCGGTGCTGGCGCGTTCGGCAGCTTCCCGATGACGGGCAGCCGCGCCTGATTGCTGGAAGCGAACGGGCATTTTGGACAAGCCCCTCCCCTTCAGGGGAGGGGTTGGGGTGGGGGTTCACCACCAGCGCAGCGTTTGCGGAAAGCCCCCACCCCCGTCCCCTCCCCTGAAGGGGAGGGGTGATATCGCTCTCGAAAGTTCTACCGCACCAGCCGGGTGACGTGCCCCATCTTGCGCCCAGGACGCACGCTCTTGCCGTAAAGGTGCAGGTGGGCGTCGCGCTCGGCAAGATAGCCGGCCCAGCCATCAGCATCCTTGCCGATCAGGTTGAGCATCTCGATCCGGGTCGCGGTCAGCCCGGTATCGCCGAGCGGCAGGCCGCAGATGGCGCGGATATGGTTTTCGAACTGGCTGGTAACGGCGCCCTCGATCGTCCAGTGGCCGCTATTGTGGACGCGCGGGGCCATTTCGTTGAACACCGGGCCGTCCGCGCCGACGAAATATTCGCAGGTCAGCACCCCGACATGGCCAAGCGTTTCTGCGATCCGCCCAGTCAGCGTCGCCGCCTCGCCCCATTGCTGGGCGATCTCAGCCGGTGCGGGCAGGGTGGAGCGGGCGAGGATGCCGTCCTTGTGCTCGTTCCAGGGCGGCGGATAGCTCACCATCGCGCCATCGCTCCCGCGGGCCAGTACGATCGAGAATTCGTGGCTGAACGGCACGAATGCCTCAAGGATCGCCGGTCGCGCGCCAATCGCTGCCCAAGCGGGCTCGACATCGTCAGCGCTATGCAGCCGCACCTGCCCTTTGCCGTCATAGCCCAGCCGGAGCGTCTTGAGGATCGCCGGGGTGCCAATTGAGGTGATGGCGGCCTGCAGCTCCTCCAGCGTCGTTACCTTGGCCCAAGCGGCGGTCCTGCCGCCCAGCGCATTGACGAAGCTCTTCTCGTCCGCCCGGTCCTGCGCGATGGCAAGCGAGGTTGGGCCGGGATGCACCGGTACCTTGCCACTCAGGTAATCGACGGGCTCGATATCGATATTCTCGAATTCATAGGTCACGACATCAGCGGCGCTCGCAAATTCGTCGAGCACGATGCGGCTGTGATAATCGGCGCGGGTGAAGCTTGCGGCGGTTTGCGCGGCGACGGCCTCCTCATCGGGCGCGAGCACGCGGGTGTTATACCCCAGTTGCGCCGCCGCAATCGCAAGCATCCGGCCAAGTTGCCCGCCGCCCAGGATGCCGATGGTCGAACCGGGGGGGAGGGGCTTCACGCCGGATCGGTCGCGACGCTAGCGGTTTGCGCGGCGCGCCAGGCTTGCAATTGCTGCGACAGCACTGGATCGGCGAGCGCCAGGATCGCGATCGCCAGCAACCCGGCATTTTTGGCCCCGGCCTTGCCGATCGCCAGCGTGCCAACCGGAATACCGGCGGGCATCTGCACGATCGAAAGTAGGCTATCCATGCCGTCTAGCGCCTTGGACTGTACCGGCACGCCAAGCACCGGCAGATGCGTCATCGCAGCGGCCATGCCGGGCAAATGCGCCGCGCCGCCCGCCCCCGCGATGATTACCTTCAATCCCCGATCAGCGGCCGTGGTGGCATAATCGACCAGTCGCTGTGGCGTGCGGTGCGCGGACACCACCTTGGTCTCATAGGTCACGCCCATCGCGTCCAGAATCTCGGCGGCGTAGCGCATCGTCTCCCAATCGGAAGTGCTGCCCATGATGATGCCGATTTGCGGTTCCATCACAAGCAACTAGCGGTGAGCGTGCCCAAGGGCAATCTGTTCCCGCGCGCCCTGCTCAACGCGCGGCATCATACCACGCCGCCAGATCCTGATGCATTTGCGTCAGCGCCTGGGGGTTCAGGTAGATCATGTGCCCGGCCTCATAATATTTGAAGCTGATATTACGGCGGCGGCTTTCGTCGAGCTGCATGTGATTGGCATCAAATTCTGCCCCGTAAAACGGCGTCGCCATGTCGTAATAGCCGTTCATGAACAGCACTTTGACGTAAGGGTTGGTGCGCATCA
>JAIERC010000415.1 GCA_019747165.1 Sphingomonas sp.
ATGTCGGCACCGTCGATCACATCAAGGGCGAGCGCATCCAGCTGGCCAAAACGCATAGCGGGCCGCATGGCGACCATCACCATTTCATCCCGCTTGCCCTGGTCGCCGATGTCGAGGGCGACAAGGTGCGGCTCACCGCCAACGCCGATGTCGCGGTGACGTTCGAAGAAGAGAAGTGAGCGGCTAGCCCGATGCGCGCACGTCTTCGTTTCGCGCGAAGGCGAAGCGACGGTGCGGGCAAAGGGCGAAACGCTGAGCATTTTACAACTTCCGGATTAGAACGCCACGTCGTCAGACGATCCAGCTGCGCCGGATCGCTGCCCGACGTGGCGAGTCTTCGGATTGCCGGGCAATCCGAAGCCGCCCGCTACTGGCAAGCCAGACACTCGTCATAATCCTTTTCTTCCAACTCGATCTGCTTGGGTTCGGCGGTGTTGTCCGCCTCCACGCCCCCGGCAAAACCGGCGCGCTGGATCGACTTGGAACGCAGATAATAGAGCGACTTGATGCCCAGTTCCCAGGCGCGGAAATGGAGCATCAGCAGGTCCCATTTCTCGACATCGGCGGGGATGAACAGGTTCAGCGATTGCGCCTGATCGATAAAGGGCGCGCGGTCGCCCGCGAGTTCGAGCAGCCAGCGCTGGTCGATCTCGAAGCTGGTTTTGTAGCAGTCCTTTTCCTCGCCCGACAGGAAATCGAGATGCTGGACCGAGCCGCCCTTTTCCAGGATCGAGCTCCACACCGCTTCGCTGTTCTTCGATTTTTCGATCAGCAGCTTTTCGAGATAGGGGTTCTTGATCGACCAGCTGCCCGACAGCGTCTTGTGGGTATAGATATTCGCCGGGATCGGTTCGATGCACGCGCTGGTGCCGCCGCAGATGATGCTGATCGACGCGGTCGGCGCGATCGCCATCTTGCAGGAAAAACGCTCCATCACGCCCTGATCAGCCGCGTCGGGGCAGGCACCGCGCTCAATGGCGAGCTGCATCGATGCTTCATCGACCTGGCCCTTGATGTGGCGGAAGATCTGCAGGTTGTACTGCTTGGCCATCGCCCCTTCAAACGCCAGCCCGCGCGCCTGCAGGAAGCTGTGAAAGCCCATCACGCCTAAGCCCACCGACCGCTCGCGCGCGGCGGAGTAAGCGGCACGCGCCATGCCGGGTTCGGCGCGATCGATATAATCCTGCAGCACATTGTCGAGGAAACGCATGACATCCTCGATAAAGCGCTTTTCGCCCTTCCACTGGTCCCAGGTTTCGAGGTTCAAGGACGACAGGCAGCACACCGCGGTGCGATCATTGCCGAGGTGATCCTTGCCGGTTGGCAGCGTGATTTCCGAACACAGGTTGGAGGTCGACACCTTCAGCCCGACATCGCGGTGATGCTTCGGCATGTTCTTGTTCACATGATCGCTGAACACGATGTACGGCTCGCCGGTCGCGAGGCGGGTTTCGACCAGCTTCTGGAACAGCGCCCGCGCATCGACGGTGCCGCGCACCGATCCATCCTTGGGGCTGGTCAGGTTCCATTCGGCCCCGGCGCGGACGGCTTCCATGAAAGCATCGGGGATCAGCACGCCGTGGTGGAGGTTCAGCGCCTTGCGGTTGAAATCGCCCGAAGGTTTGCGGATTTCGAGGAACTCCTCAATCTCCGGGTGGCTGATATCGAGATAACAGGCGGCAGAGCCACGCCGCAGCGAGCCTTGCGAAATGGCAAGTGTCAGCGAATCCATCACCCGCACGAAAGGAATGATGCCGCTGGTCTTGCCGTTCAGGCCAACCGGTTCGCCAATGCCGCGGACATTGCCCCAATAAGTGCCGATGCCGCCGCCGCGCGAGGCGAGCCAGACATTCTCGTTCCAGGTATCGACGATGCCCTCAAGGCTGTCGGGCACCGAATTCAGATAGCAGCTGATCGGCAGGCCGCGCCCGGTGCCGCCGTTCGACAGCACGGGGGTGGCGGGCATGAACCACAGTTTGGAGATATAATCATAGATGCGCTGCGCATGTTCGGCATCGTCCGAATAGGCGGATGCCACGCGGACGAACATGTCCTGATAGCTTTCGCCCGGCAGCAGATAGCGATCGTTCAGCGTTTCCTTGCCGAAAT
>JAIERC010000229.1 GCA_019747165.1 Sphingomonas sp.
GGTGAGCCGGTCGATCCGGCGCGGTTTCGTGCGGCATTGGCGGGGCTGTTTGACCAGCCGGATGGTCAGCGCATCGATGTCATCGTCAACGCGTGCACCCATTTTCCGCTGGTCGAGGCGCAATTACAGGCCGCCGCCGGTGACCATGCCGTTGCTTTTGTCGATGGCAGCGCTGGCATCGCGCGGCGGGTGGCTTTCCTGACCCAGGATCAGGCGTGGCCCGATGCGCCCGCGCCGGGTCGTGCGGTGTTTACGCGGCTGGGGGAAGCTGAACTGCGCCTAAAGCCTGCATTGACCCAGTTTGGGCTCGAGATAATCGACGCGCTGTAGAATGAATGTCCTGACGCGCAAAGGTTGCCGGCATGATGATGACAGGCTTTTCACTGGAGATCGGGCGCACAAAACGCTACGGGCCCGAGTCATGAACGGCAACAGCGAAGCACGCGGCGTCGATTATGCGCGCGTTTTCAACCAGGCGATCGACCGGCTCCACGCCGAGGGGCGATATCGCGTATTCATCGATATCCTGCGCAACAAGGGTGCCTATCCCAATGCGCGCTGCTTTGCCGGGCATAACGGCCCAAAGCCGGTGACGGTGTGGTGCTCGAACGATTATCTCGCCATGGGCCAGCACCCCAAGGTGATTGCCGCGATGGAAGAAGCGCTGCACGATGTCGGCGCGGGATCCGGCGGCACCCGCAACATTGGCGGCAATACGCATTATCATGTTGATCTGGAGGCAGAACTCGCCGATCTGCACGGCAAGGATGCGGCCCTGCTGTTCACCAGCGGCTATGTCTCCAACGACGCGACCTTGTCGACGATGGGCAAAATCCTGCCCGGCTGCATCATCTTTTCGGATGAACTGAACCATGCCAGCATGATTGCCGGCATCCGCAATTCGGGCTGCGAAAAGCGCGTGTTCCGCCATAATGACCTGGCGCATCTGGAAGAATTGCTGGCCGCGGCAGACCCGGCCGCGCCCAAGCTGATCGCGTTTGAAAGCGTCTATTCGATGGAAGGCGATGTCGCGCCGATCAGGGCGATTTGCGATCTGGCCGACCAATATAACGCGCTGACCTATCTCGATGAAGTCCATGCGGTCGGCATGTACGGCGCGCGCGGCGGCGGCATTGCCGAACGCGACGCGCAGGCCCACCGGCTGACGATCATCGAAGGCACGCTGGGCAAGGCATTTGGCGTGATGGGCGGGTATATCGCCGCCGATCAGATGATCGTCGATGTGATCCGCAGCTATGCGCCCGGGTTCATCTTTACCACCAGCCTGTCGCCGGTGCTGGTCGCGGGCGTGCTGGCAAGCGTCCGGCACCTGAAAGCATCAAGCGTCGAGCGCGACGGCCAGCAAGCCGCCGCCGCCATGCTGAAGGCGATGTTTGCCGATGCGGGCCTGCCGGTGATGATCGGCGATACGCACATCGTCCCGCTGATGGTCGGCGATCCGGTGAAAGCCAAGAAGATCAGCGATATCCTGCTCGCCGAATATGGCGTGTATGTGCAGCCGATCAATTACCCGACCGTCCCGCGCGGCACCGAACGCCTGCGATTCACGCCCGGCCCCGCGCACACCGAAGCGATGATGCGCGAGCTGACACAAGCGCTGGTCGAAATCTGGGGCCGGCTCGAATTGCGCAAGGCGGCATAGCGGCCGGGCGGACGAGAGAGCGGCAGCCAACGCCCCACTTGCGAACATCCCCGCGTCGTGGCTTAATCTTGATATGGTTACTGATTGCATTACGATTTTCGCTGATCACCAAGCGCGCATTGACGAACGGATGAGCAAAATCGTCAAGCATAAGCCGGTGGAGAAGTCCGAGTGATACGCAAATGGGTTTGCCTCGCTTTGTTCGCAGTCACTCCGGTTAGCGCGCAAGTGGCACCGACGTGGAACACGATTGGAATGGCCGATCGTACGTGTGGGCAGTGGACCTCCGATAAAGCTCAAGACAGTTGGCAATACACGATCGATCAGGCTTGGGTAGGCGGTGTGTTGTCGGGCTACAATGCCGCGCGCGGCGGTGACATCACGAGCACTACAAATGGCGCAGGCGCGTACGCGTGGATGGATAACTATTGTACCGCAAATCCGCTTGATC
>JAIERC010000214.1 GCA_019747165.1 Sphingomonas sp.
CAACCGCGAGATCGTAATTGCCGTAACCGGCCATTCGCCCTTGATCATCGGTCGGTGCAAAACCCATTGCGCGGTTCGTAACCGCTTGTTCCAGCGGCCCCGCGCCAAAAAACAGCCAGCGATAATAGGCAGCGCGCTCGGCTGGCGTGGGGGCAAGCCCGGCATCGGGGAAAGCATCGGCAAGATAGGCGCAAATCGCCGCACATTCGGTAACGACCTGCCCGTTGTGCACGATCGCCGGCACCTTCCCCATCGGATTGATCGACACGAAAGGCTCTTGCTTCATCGTCGATGCGTAATCGAGCAGAACGGTTTCATAAGCCGCCCCGCTCTCCTCAATCGCCCAGCGGGCAATCTGCCCGCGCGACATTGGATTGGTGTAGAAGGTCAAAATACCAGCCATGGCGACTCTCCGCTTCTTCAGAACAGAAAAAGAACAGATCGACGCCCGGGCGTCAAGCCTGATGCGGCGCGCGATACCACCAGACGCCGTCGATCACATCCTTGACCGCGCGCCCTTCGACCTCGAGCCGGCGGAGATGCGCCAGCGCCTCACCAGTCGCCATGCCATAGACCTCAGGGCCGATCGCGCGGCGGAATAGCCGCCCGAAACAATCGACCGCCCGTCGCGGCGCTTCGGCAATGAAAACCGCGAGTTCATCGAGCCGATCGCGATGCTCCCGGTCGAGCGCGTCGAGCCGGGCATGCAGCCCCGAAAACACATCGCCATGCCCCGGCAGCACGATCAGATCGTGCGGCAGTTTCTTCAGCTTGGCGATTGAATCGAGCCATTCGCCCAAGGGATCGGCTTCGGGTTCGGTCACGCCCAGCGAGACGTTGGAGCTGATCCGCGGCAACACCTGATCACCCGAAATGAGCAACCCGCGTTCTTCATCAAATAAGCAGGCATGTTCAGGTGAATGCCCCGATCCGGTAACGATCCGCCAGGGCCGTCCCCCAATCATCAGCGTCTGGCCATCAACGATCCGCCTGAACCCAAGCGGCAGCGGCGTGATGATCCGGCGAAACCCGCTCCACCCGCGTGACATACCCCGCGCCATCGGCTCTTCACCCCAGCCGGCGGCGCGCCACATCGCAATCATTTCCGCTGGCACAGCATCGCGTGCATCTGCCGCAAGCATCCGCGCGGTCAGCCATTCACCCCGCGTCATGATCAGTGGCGCATCGTGATGATCGCACATCCAGCGCCACGCCCGGCCCGCGATCATCATGATCGTCGATCAGCCAGCAATTAATGTGCTTCAATGGGCCCGGCACCGTCAGCCGCACCCAGCGCAGCCCATCGGCCACCGTCATTACCTGATCAGGTTCAGGGCCGACATGCCCGAACGGATAGGTCAGCCCTTTATGGCTAGTCGCCACAAAGCTTTCATCAGCGACCAGCGCGGCATCGGGGGAAATGCGCGTCACCTCAGCGGCGCTTGAAGGGGTCCTCGAAGCCGCGCGCTTCCAGTTCTGTTTCTTCCATGCCGGCATTTTCCGCGTCACGGACGGCCTGTTCGCGCTGCGCGCGCAATTCAGTGATCAACGCGGCGCGGTCACCTTCAAGGCGGTTGTCAACCGGCGCTTCGATACCGGCAGCCTTGGCTGCTTTGGCGACGATGGCATCAAGTTCGCGCTGCGAACACAGGCCGAGCGTGACCGGGTCCTTCGGTGTGATGTTGGCGATGTTCCAATGGCTGCGGTCGCGGATTGCGGCGATCGTCGTCCGGGTGGTCCCGATCAGGTTACCGATCGCGCCGTCCGAAATTTCGGGGTGGTTGCGGATGATCCACGCAATGCCATCCGGCTTGTCCTGGCGCTTGGAAACCGGCGTGTAGCGCGGCCCCTTGGTCCGGCGGATCTGTTCTGGTCCCTTCAAAATCTTCAGCCGATAACTTGGATCGGCCTGGCCCTTGTCGATTTCGTCCTGCGTCAGCTCATGCGCGCGCAACGGATCACGGCCCGTTAGCTTGGTGGCGGCAGTATCGTCAGCAATCGCCTGAATTTCCAGGATATGCAGGCCACAAAATTCAGCGATCTGCTCAAAGCTGAGCGCAGTATTGTCAACGAGCCAAGAGGCGGTTGCATGCGGCATGAGCGGCTGGGCCACGG
>JAIERC010000329.1 GCA_019747165.1 Sphingomonas sp.
AATCAATGGTCCGTAACGATTTACCGGCAAAAGGCCAGCGTTGGCCGCACCATCAGGCTGCCATTTTCTGGCGCGGCGCCATCGCCCCGGCAGACCGCCCCACCCCCATAGACCCGGCGCTGTCCTCACCGATGTCGAATTGGTTCACCGCTTTTTCGAGTGCGGCGGCCTCACGCGCGAGGCTGACGCAGGTGGCGTTGGTTTCCTCCACCATCGCGGCATTTTGCTGGGTGCCCAGGTTCATGTTGGCGACCGCACTGCTGATTTCCGCCACACTCGACGACTGGCGCTCGACCATCGCGCTGATCTGCTTGGCGAGATCGCTCACTTTGCTGGTTTCGGTAAGAATAGTGCCCAGTGCCGCACCCGAACGCTGGACCAGCGACACACCGGCATCGACCTGGGCAGAGGCAGTGATGATGATTTCCTTCACGTCCTTCGCCGCGTCGGCCGAACGCTGGGCCAAGGCGCGCACTTCGGTTGCGACGACCGCAAAACCCATGCCCGCATCGCCAGCCCGGGCAGCTTCCACCCCGGCATTCAGCGCGAGCAAGTTGGTCTGGAAAGCGATGGCGTCGATCAGCGAGGCAATCTCGCCAATCTTGGCCGATCCTTCGGCAATCGCCTGCATCGCGGTGATCGAAGCGTTGGACACCGACATGCCGAGTTCGGCAGCCTGGGTCGCGCTGCCGGCCCCGGCGGCTACCTCGCGCACCTGAACTGCGGCAAGGCGCGCGCTTTCGGTCAGTTCCCCAATCGCGACCGCCGTTTCTTCGAGACTGGCCGCCTGGTGCGATGTGCGGCTGGCCAAGTCGCCAGAGGCCATTTCAATGTCGGACGCGGCAACCCGCGCCGATTCCACGCGAATCCCGATAGCCGCCATCGTTTCGCACAATTGCTCTCCCGCGCGGTTGAAGTCGTCGCGCAGCGGCGCGAAATTGCCGTCGACCTTATCGCCCAGCCGGTGTGTTAAATCGCCCTTGGCAAGCGCGGACAAAGCGGTTCCCACTTCGCTGACAACGCGCATCGTCTGCGCCGCCTGGCGGTGCTGGTCGACGGCCATCTCCTTGAAGCTTTGCATCGCATCCGCCAGCGCGCCTACTTCGTCCTTGCGATCGCATGACGGCACCGCAACGTTCAAATCGCCTCCGGCCAGCGTCGACATCGCCGCCGTGATGTCGCTGATCGGCCGAGCGATCTGGCGGCGCAGGAACAGCGCGGCCATCATGGCAATGGACATCACCACCAGAATCGCGCCGATCGACAGCGTAACCGACAAGGAATAGATTGCCACTCCCTGCTTGCCTACGTCAGTCGCTGCTGCCTTGCTGCGGGCGACAATCACGCCCAATGCATCGCGCGCGCTGTCATAGGCTTTGCGCGTGGGGCCTTTGAAATGGGCCATCGCCTCCGCCTGCTGTCCGTTGTTTGAAAGCACCATCCATTCGGCATTGCGCGCTTCAAGCGTGTCGAACGCCTTGTTGAACTGCGCATAATCGGCTCGGTCGCGATCGGCGGTGATCATCTTGCCGTAATCGCTGCGCAGCCGATCGAACCGGTCACGTTCAGCGGCAATCTTGCGTTCCGCTTCCTGGACGTCAGCGGCGCTATCGGCTGTAAAATGCCGCCAACCAAAAAGGCGCTGCTCGGCGAGCGAGAGCTGCAACCCACCGACCTGCTTGACGATGGGCAGCCATACGCCGGCGATTTCGCTCGCCTTGTCGTTCACGCGCGAGATCTGGACCATCGCGAACAGCGCAAACCCGAAAATGGTAAGCACCAGCACCCCGAGCGCCGATGTCAATTTGGTGTTGATCGACCAGTTCTTCATTCCATTCGTCCCCGTTTGACCGGATAGTAGAAGGCGATCGATTGCCAGCGCAAAGCCGAGCGCCCACCCCAAGTCCGCCATATTTCAACCGCTTCGGGAAATTTCCTCGTGCGGAATAGAGCCATTGAGGTGCGAATTAGTCCAAGATAAATTTCGATTCAGTTAAACCGATGATATTTTGTCGTGCCCAATGTCAATTGTTGCGCAATGTGAGACACTTGCTTGAATCGCGGCAAACGGCGGCATTAAGCATGGCCCGCTCCGGTCGTTCCCTCCGGGCTGGAAGGGAATG
>JAIERC010000501.1 GCA_019747165.1 Sphingomonas sp.
ACACACAGGCAATGGCCGTGGTTCGGGGATGCCTGATGCCTTTGAGCGCGAACAGGGGCGCACGCTTGGGCTAGGGCTAAAAAAGGGGGCTGACGAGCGATCGTCACGCAGGCGCCCGGGCTGGCAACGGTCCGGGCGTTTGCTGTTTTCAGCTTCGGTTGTGACCTTTGCACCTTTCATGCCGTCACTTTCAATCCTCGCCACATGCCCGGCAGCGCCAAATATCTGCTCGCCCTATCCGCCTTTTGCACCCGGGCGATCTGCTCAAAAAAATTGCATTTTCAATCCTTGAATTGTCGTTTGTTCACCACAAAATTCGCGGTCGTACGGTGCCTTCTGGGCCGTACCGACAACGGTGTCGCGCATTGGCGGGCACCGGAATCGACGTTCAACTTGCTCAAAAAAAGAGGATTTGAAAATGCGTCAGTTTGATTTGACCCCCTATCGCCGCTCAGCGATTGGCTTTGACCGGCTTTTCGACATGCTCGAAACCAATGCGCGTCAGGCGACATCTGAAAATTATCCGCCCTTCAATCTCGAACGGCTGGCCGATGATCGTTACCGCATCACGCTGGCCATCGCCGGCTTTGCGCGTGGCGATATCGAGATCACCGCGCAGCAGAACCTGTTGCTGGTGAAGGGCAAGAAGGAAGATCAGGCCGCCGAAGGTGCCTATCTCCATCTCGGCATCGCCAACCGCAGCTTTGAGCGTCGCTTCGAACTCGCCGATTTCGTGCGGGTGGACGATGCCCGGCTGAACGACGGCCTGCTGACGATCGATCTGGTCCGCGAAGTGCCCGAGGCGATGAAGCCAAAGACGATCGCGATCAAAACCGGCACACCGCTCGCCGCGATCGAAGCCAAGGACGAGGCGCAGGCCGCTTAAGCCTGTCGTCCGTTAAACGGCGATCATCATGGGGTGTCCGGGTCCTGCCCGGGCACCCCTTCTTCATTGTGGGGCGCACGATCAACCACCCAGGTGTGATCCTCGACGATGACCGTCGGGATCGGCTTGCCCTCGGCATCACGGCGCGGCTTGTAGCGGAAACGCTCGGTGATGAGCCGACAGGTGGTATCGTCGAGCTCGGCATTGCCGCTGCTGCGCACGACGCGGCACGCCGTCACCCTGCCCTTCACCCCGACAACATAGTGCACATACAGCGTGCCACCGATTCCGGCGCGATAGGGCCCTTCGGGATAATCGCGCCCGGTGATGCGCCCGCCGGTGCGGCGCAGCGGTGCCCCGCCGCCATCGCCATCCCCTGCCCCGCCGCTACCAGTACCGTCGCCAATCCCGCCGTTGCCGCTGCCGGGGCCACGAATCGAGCTGGCACCACTGGCGGGTGCGATCTCGACATTGGGTTTCAGCGCGACAACGACCGGCGGCGGCTCGGGGCGCGGCACGATGAGCGGCGGCACGACGATGTCGGTGGCCGTCGCCCTCAAATTGGGTGGCGCAGCGGCGGCTGCCCGTTTGGGCGCCGCCTTCTGGATGTTCTTCGGCTGGGGTGCTGGCGGTTTGGGCGGCGACGCCAGCGTAAAGAGCTGCAGCGTCCTGGGAAGCGCTTGGGGTAGCGGCACCGCCAGACCGGTGATGATCGCATAGCCAAGCAGCAGCTGGACAAGCACCGCCGCCACCGCTGCCTTTACTCGATCATGATCGGCCGGGCGCGCTATCGGCATGGAAAAGGCAATCCTTGGCGGCCCGGGCACGACAGCACAATGCGTCCCCAAAACGCAGCGTCACAGGCCGTTGTTCCTTCAAACCGATCGGCACCGCCGACTTACGCGGCACAAGCCAAAATGCCCATCAGACCAGCGCCGGACAATGGCGACCTTAAAAGTTTTGCCCTTGCAATCGCCCATCCTCGCCCTTGCCCGGCGCTCGATTTGCGATAGTTTCGGTAGACAGTAATGACGACGAAACGATCAACCGAGCCAAAAGCGGGGCATCAGCGACGTGACCGATAACACGCCCGATTTGCAGCATGAACCCAGCGGTGATCCCAGCCCACCCGCCAACAATGCCGCAAGTCAGGCTGCCTCCCTGCCCAGCTTCGTCGAAGGGGAAGACATGCATATCCACAAGCCGAAGCCACTCCACGGCTTTCGTGAAACACTTGG
>JAIERC010000438.1 GCA_019747165.1 Sphingomonas sp.
TCGCATAAAACAGCAGGTGACCGCCATCGAGTACAGGCACTGGCAAAAGGTTAATGAATCCCAGATTAATCGAAACCAGCGCAATCAGGAAAACAAACGACGATGTGCCCAGCGCCATCTGCTCGCCCGAAACCTTCGCAATGCTCAACGGCCCGCCAAGTTCCTTCACCGACCGGCTTCCCGAGATGATCTGACCGATCACATCGCCCATCATGCGCAGGATGCTGCCGGTCTGCCGAACCGCGACGGCAGGTGCTTCGACCAGACTGACGGGCACCAGCGTTGCCGCCGCACGGCCGATGCCAATCCGGCCAATTTTCGGTTCATTGCCGAACCGATCGCGCTCCACATGGGTGCCGATGGTGAGCGTAACCCCCTTGGCCACAGCATCGCGAACGAAATCCACCTGAACGCTCTGGCCTGGTCGGATTTGGACGAACCGGACCATATCTTCAAAGGTACCGATAGGCCGCCCGGCCAAGGCAATGATCTTGTCGCCTTCGCGCAGGCCAGCGGATGCCGCAGGACTGCCCGGTTGGATCGATCCGATCACGGCGGGCGTACGCAGATCGCCATAGCTGATCGCAAAGCCCATCAGAATCGCGATTGCCACCAGGAAATTGGTGATCGGCCCGGCGGCGACAATAATCGCCCGCTGCCAGATCGGCTTAGCCTGAAAAGTGCGCGCGCGCTCCTCCGCCGGCAGGGCCAGCCATTCGGGATCGGGCTTGCTTGACGCATCCATATCGCCAGCGAATTTCACATAGCCGCCCAAGGGCATCCAGCCGAACTTCCAGCGCGTCCCGCGCTTATCGGTTACGCCGAACACCTCGCGCCCAAAGCCGATCGAGAATTCATCTGCCTTCACGCCAAACAGGCGGCCGGCGAGATAATGGCCAAGTTCATGCACGAACACCAACGGCCCAATGACCAGAGCGAACGCTATAACGGTGTAGAGAAAGCCTGGGGTCTGGATCAAATGACGCAATCCTTCACACGTTCACCCGCCAGCCGACGCGCCTCGGCATCGACTGCCAATACCGCTTCAAGCGAATCCGGGGCGGCCGGGTCGTAGCCATTTAGCGTATCTTCGACGATTGCGGCAATTTCGAGGAAGCCAATCCGTCTTTCTAGAAAAGCAGCCACGGCCACCTCATTGGCAGCATTCAAAATGGCCGGTCGCGCGCCCCCGGCCTCCAGTGCTGATCGGGCCAGCCGCAAGGCAGGAAAACGCACCGGATCGGGCGCCTCAAAATCAAGTCGACCGATGCCTACCAGATCGAGCGGAGCCATCGGCGCGGCCATGCGATCAGGCCAAGCCAGGCAATAGGCAATTGGCGTGCGCATATCGGGCGGCCCGAGCTGGGCAAGCACCGAACCATCGACATATTCCACCATTGAATGGATAACTGATTGACGATGAACAATAATCTCTAACTGATCATTGGCAACGGGGAACAGCCGTGCCGCCTCGATCAGCTCCAGCCCTTTGTTCATCAGCGTCGCTGAATCGACGGAAATTTTGGCCCCCATCGACCAATTGGGGTGCGCCACCGCCTGTTCCAGCGTCATCTCCCGCATTTCAGCGAGTGACTTGTCGCGGAACGGCCCCCCGCTCGCCGTCAGGATGATCCGTCGCACTCGGTGGGGCCGCGCCGAATCGAAACACTGGAAAATCGCATTATGCTCCGAATCTGCGGGCAACAGCGTAGCGCCAGACGCGGCGGCGGCCGCCAAGATAACGTCACCAGCCGAAACCAGCGGCTCCTTATTGGCCAGGATGATCGTCCCGCCCTCCCCGATCGCTGCCAACACCGGCTCCAGGCCAGCACAGCCGACAATGGCCGCCATGGTGACATCGGCCCCCATTGCCGCCGCTTCGCACAACGCCTTGGCACCGCCAGCCGTTTCGATGCCAGTACCGGCCAGCGCAGCGCGAAGATCGGCCAGACAGCTTTCCTCGGCAACCACAGCGCGCCGGGCGTTGGTGCGGATCGCGGCGGCGGCTAGCTTTTCGACATCGCAATTCGCGGTCAGCGCCAGCACTTCGAAGTTTTCGGGTTCGCGCTCAATCAGATCGAGCGTCGATGTCCCGATAGAGCCGGTTGCCCCCAAAATCGTAACGCTTT
>JAIERC010000416.1 GCA_019747165.1 Sphingomonas sp.
CCCAGGAAGAGCCGAAAGCCGCCGAAGATCAGCACCAGCAGGTTCAGATTGCGGCCGCTCTTGCTGTCGGACAGCATGCCAAGCGCGGTACCGACAATGGCCATCGGCAAGGCAAGCCAGTTGAGCCAGCCGAGCAGGGGAACAAGCCCGACCAGCGCGATGACAAAGGCCACAAGGCCGACCAGAATCGAGAGGATGTTGAACATGGATTATCAATGCCCAACTGTGTTACTCATGTCAAGCACCTGATTACTATTTTCCCCGGAAGTCGGGCGCGCCACACGCTTCCTTAACCCCTTTTCAGCCATGATCGAACGGACCCTCCCGGGAGTGTATTGATGGTTCGCTGCGGCATTCGTGCCCATTCTGCCCTTGGTTGGCCTTTCGCCGGCCTCTCCCGCGCTGCTCTTGCGGCGCTGGTGTTGCCGATTGCGCTTGCGGCCTGTGGCGACGGGGGCGCGGCGGATCGCAACATCGATTCGCTCGATGCCGAATTGGCTGACGGCAACAGCAGTGGCAACACACGCGATCCGGCGATGATGAGCGCGCTTCAGCAGCAGATCATGGTTGACCCCGCGCTCGCCAGCCAGGCCAATTACGATGCGATCCGCCCCCCGGCACAACCCTATTCGGCCCCCGCTGCGCCTGAAATGGCGGCGGTGGGGCGTGGCACGGCCGGCACCAGCACAAGTGAGACATTGAAATCAGCCCCTGCGCCGGTGCGCGGCCAAGGCTGCCCGAAATGCAGCGCCGCGCGCGACTCGCTTACCCTGGGTGGCCTGGCTGAACGCCAATCCCCCAACGGCACCAGTGCCTGTGCTGCCAATATCAATTATTCCACTGGTTGGGCGAACCGCTTGCCCGGTGATGTGCCGCTCTACCCAGATGCGCGCGTGCGCGAGGCGGCAGGGGCAGACAGCCAGACCTGCGCGCTGCGCGTCGTCAGCTTCGCCAGCACCGCGCCGCTGCAAACGGTGCTGGATTGGTATTATACGCGGCTCAGTAAGGTGGGATATTCCGCCGAGCACCAGGCCGATGGCGATGATCATGTCCTTGCGGGCACCAAAGGTGACGCTGCTTTCGCCATATTTGCCACCGTGCGTGCCGATGGCGGTACCGACGTCGATCTCGTCGTCAACCGGGGCAACTAGTCACGCATTTTTGCCGCTGGGTTCTCATTCGCGGCCATTCGCGCTACGGCGCTGCATGTTTTCACTTCCACTCGTGATGATCGGCGGGGCGCTTGGTGCCGGTGCCCGCTATTTGGTTGGCCGTTGGCTGCTGGCCTTGTTGGGCCCTGGCTATCCGTGGGGGACGCTCGCGGTGAACCTGCTGGGGGGACTGGCGATGGGCCTGTTGGTCGGCGCGCTGGCGCGGCAAACGGCCGGGGAACAGCTACGTCTTTTCCTTGCGGTCGGCGTGCTGGGCGGCTTCACGACGTTTTCAGCCTTCTCGCTTGAAGTCGTGGCGATGATCGAACGCGGTGCAGCCGTTGCCGCGCTTGGCTATGCGTTGTTCTCGGTGATCGGCGCGGTTGTCGCGCTGTTCGCTGGACTGGCCGTAACGCGGGTGATGGCATGAGCGACAAAGTCAAAAGCGCGGCCACGGCCGCTGACGTCCGCCAGTTTACCGTTGGCAGCGATGACGATGGCATCCGGCTCGACCGTTGGTTCAAGCGGCACCTGGAGGGGACGAGCTTCACCACCGTCGCCAAATGGGCGCGCACTGGCCAATTGCGGATCGACGGTGCGCGGGCGACGCCGGGCGACCGGCTGGTCGCGGGGCAAGTGCTGCGCGTGCCGCCTGCCGAGCCCGTCCATGTCGATGCGCCTAAGCCAAAGCTGCGCGACCGCACTCCACTGACTCCGGATGAGGAATCCTTCATCCAGGAACTCGTCATCCACAAGGATGCGCAGGCGATCGTCATCAACAAGCCGCCGGGCCTTGCCACCCAAGGGGGGACCAAAACCACTGAACATGTCGATGGCTTGCTCGACGGGCTTTGCTTTGAAAGCGAAGGGCGACCCAAGCTTGTCCACCGGCTCGACAAGGATACCAGCGGCGCGTTGCTGGTTGCGCGTAACGCCCGCGCGGCCGGGCATTTCGCCAAGGCCTTTTCCAGCCGCACCGCGCGGAAAGTCT
>JAIERC010000054.1 GCA_019747165.1 Sphingomonas sp.
CATCGGCGCTGATCAAGCGCGGGGTATCGGTCAACCGGGCGCGCAAGCTGACGATGCTGGTCTGCGCACTGCTCGCTTTGCCGGTCATCATTGCGGTCAATATCTCTAACCTGTGGCTGGCTGTCGCGATCATTGGGCTGGCAGGGGCGGCGCACCAGGGCTTTTCGGTCAATTTGTTCACCCTCCCATCCGATCTGTTTCCAAAACGTGCGGTCGGCCGGGTGATCGGCATGGGTGGGGCGATGGGCGCGATCGGCGGCATGGCGATGTCGCAATATGCCGGCGCCATGCTGGCAACATTGGGCTCCTATACACCGATCTTTGCGGTGGCCGGCTGTGCCTATCTGGTTGCGCTGGGCATCATTCAGTTGCTGTCACCACGCCTGACACCGGTCGAGGAAGACCGTCTGCTCGACTAGGCCCGCAACGAGCCGCATAGCGCCAGCAATGACGACAGAGCCGCACGTAAAGGGACTGCCCAGCGCGGTCGCGCTGTGCCAAAAGTCGGCAGGGTAACCATAGGCCCGCACATGTCGTCGCGGCCATCAAATTCGTCGGACATATCTTCATGCTAGATCACCCTGCCCAGCCCTGGCCCGGCCTCCCCGCGCTCGATGATGACGAGCGGCTTGCCCGTACCCAGGCCTTTCGCGACCACCTCCGAACCCGGCGCAGCTGTCGCTATTTCAGCGATGCGCCCGTGCCCCGTGCGATCATCGAAGCCGCGATTGAGGCGGCGGGCACCGCGCCAAGCGGCGCCAATCACCAACCATGGCATTTTGCGGTGATCGAAAGCCCGGATCTGAAGGCCCAGATCCGCGTCGCCGCCGAAGAAGAGGAACGCGCCTTTTATAACGGCAAGGCGGGTCGGGAATGGCTCGACGCCTTGGGGCCACTCGGCACCGACCCAGACAAGCCCTTCCTCGAAAGCGCGCCCTGGCTGATCGTCGTTTTCGCGCAGCGGCGCGGCGGGATTGAGCCAGGCGACGACAAGCAAAATTATTACGTCAACGAAAGCGTTGGCATCGCCTGTGGCTTTCTGCTGGCCGCGCTCACCGCCGCCAACATCACGACGCTAACCCATACACCCAATCCGATGCGCTTCCTGAACCGCGTGTGCAAACGACAGGCGAGCGAGAAGCCGGTGATGATCATCGTCGCGGGCCATGCTGCGCCCGATGCCACCGTGCCGCTCCATGCCCTACGAAAAAAGCCACTCACCCAGATCGCGACCTGGTTATGACCACCCCGGTGGCGGGCTATTCCGGCACGCCGCTGGCCAAAAAGCTTGGGTTCAAGCGCGGCATGCGCGTTTGGTTGAGCGCCATGCCAGATAGCGTCCGCACCGAAATTAAACCGGCCAGCATCGGTGTCGACGAATGCGCGACCATGGAAGCCCAACTTGATGCCGCGCATATTTTTGTCACCACTCGCGCCGAGCTTACCCAGCTTGTGACGCTGTTGCGGACCGCAATCACGCCAAGCGGCTTTATCTGGATATCCTGGCCCAAAAAGGCATCGAAACAGCCGACTGATATCACCGAAGACGTCATTCGAGAGGTCATTCTGCCGATGGGCCTGGTCGATGTGAAGGTATGCGCCGTCGATGCCGTCTGGTCCGGCCTGAAACTGATGATCCGCCGCGAATTGCGGTCGCCCGAATAGAGCCCAAGAGCCATCGTCGCGATTTGCGGCGAGTTAATGCGAACCAAATGCAATAAGCCTTGCGAATCACTCTCATTAGCGGCATTGTCCGGTAGAGAGCGAGGGCATGATGGTCGTTTGCGTTTGCAATGCGTTGAAGGAACAAGACCTCCGCCAGGCCGCTCGGGGTGGTGCCGCCACGGCCTGCGCCGCCTATCGCGCCCTTGGCCGTCAACCAAAATGTGGCCAGTGCCTGGATTTTGC
Organism: Sphingomonas sp.; assembly: GCA_019747165.1. Lineage (GTDB taxonomy): Bacteria > Pseudomonadota > Alphaproteobacteria > Sphingomonadales > Sphingomonadaceae > Sphingomonas. The sequence continues at coordinate 1,909 of JAIERC010000054.1, forward strand.
CCGCCAAATCATTGCCGAGGAACGCGTCGCCGCTTGACCTGCGCCGCTTTAGCCGGTTTGCTTGGGACAACCAGCGGGGAGACCGACAATGAAGGGTGACGCCAAGGTCATCGAGTACCTGAATGCAGTTCTCAAAAATGAGCTGACTGCCGTCAATCAATATTGGCTGCATTTCCGACTGCTCGATAATTGGGGCATCAAGAAGCTCGCGGCGCATGAGCGCCATGAATCGATCG
>JAIERC010000386.1 GCA_019747165.1 Sphingomonas sp.
AGCCAGTCGATCCGCCCCTTTTTCAGCGGCGCAGCGCATAGCCACAGGTCGGGCACTGGTTCGCGCGGGCGCAGCTGGTCGGTGACGTCCAGTATCAGGTCGCGCTTGCCGATCGAAGCGGCGGTCGCCAGCCATTCCCCTGTCACGCCGTCAAACAGCTTCACCGGATCACCCAGCTTTATCCGCATTACCGCGATCAGATAATGCGCTTGCGGACCGTCAATGCGAACCGAACCTGGCGCAACGGGCTGATCAATAAACAGGCGGGGGGTGGACTGGGGTGGCCAGGCAGGAGTGGCGGGCATGGCGTGATTGGTAGCTTGTCGCTGCGCGCCTGTCACCAAGCTGCGCGATAATCCGCCTGTTCACCTTTGCGTACCAATCGATTAGGAGGGCCGCTTGAACAAGGGATTCATTATCGCATGTCTGTGCCTGTCACGCCGCTTTTGGACACAATCACCTTCCCCGCTGACATCCGCAAGTTATCGGCGGAGCAGTTACCGCAATTGGCGGCTGAGTTGCGGGCGGAGGTTATCTCTGCGGTTGGGGTCACGGGGGGCCATCTGGGGTCGGGGCTTGGCGTTGTCGAGCTGACGACGGCGCTGCATTATGTGTTCAACACGCCGGATGACCGGCTGGTGTGGGATGTGGGGCATCAATGCTATCCGCATAAGATTTTGACCGGCAGGCGGGATCGGATTCGCACGCTGCGGATGGGCGGTGGCTTGTCGGGCTTCACCAAGCGCGCCGAGAGTGAATATGATCCGTTCGGGGCCGCGCACAGCTCGACATCGATTTCAGCAGCCCTTGGCTTTGCGATTGCCAACAAGATTGCGGGCAAGCCGGGCAAGGGCATTGCGGTGATCGGCGACGGATCAATGTCGGCGGGCATGGCCTATGAGGCGATGAACAATGCGGCACAGGCGGGCAACCGGCTGGTGGTGATCTTGAACGACAATGACATGTCGATCGCGCCGCCGGTGGGGGGCTTGAGCGCGTATCTGAGCCGGATCGTGTCGAGCCGGGAGTTTTTGGGGCTGCGTGATCTGGCCAAGCGGGTGGCCAAGCTGCTGCCCGCACCGCTGCAATCGGGGCTGAAGAAAACCGACGAGTTTGCGCGCGGCATCGCGATGGGCGGCACGTTGTTTGAAGAGCTTGGCTTTTATTATGTCGGGCCGATTGACGGGCATAATCTGGATCATCTGATCCCGGTGCTGGAAAATGTCCGCGATGCCGAACAAGGCCCGATTTTGGTCCATGTCGTCACCAAAAAGGGCAAGGGGTACGGCCCGGCAGAGGCGGCGGCGGACAAATATCACGGCGTCCAGAAGTTCGATGTGGTGTCGGGCGTGCAGGTAAAGGCACCGCCGGGGCCGCCGGCCTACCAGAATGTGTTCGGCGAGACGCTGACCAAGCTGGCGCAGAGCGACCCAAGCATCTGTGCGATTACCGCGGCGATGCCATCGGGCACGGGGCTGGACAAATTTGCCGCCGCGCACCCTGATCGGTTTTTTGACGTGGGCATTGCCGAACAACATGCCGTCACCTTTGCCGCAGGTCTTGCAGCGCAAGGGATGCGGCCGTTCTGTGCGATTTACTCCACCTTCCTGCAGCGCGCCTATGATCAGGTGGTGCATGATGTTGCGATTCAGAATCTGCCGGTGCGCTTTGCGATTGACCGGGCCGGGCTGGTCGGGGCCGATGGCTGCACGCATGCGGGCAGCTTTGACGTCACCTACCTTGCGACCCTGCCCAATTTTGTCGTGATGGCCGCGGCTGATGAGGCAGAGCTGGTGCACATGACGTACACCGCCGCGCTGCATGACAGCGGGCCGATTGCGGTGCGCTATCCGCGCGGCAATGGCACCGGCGTGGCGCTGCCTGCGGTGCCGCAGCAACTCGCCATTGGGAAGGGCCGCATTGTGCGTACCGGCCATAAGGTGGCGATCCTGTCGCTCGGCACGCGACTGGGCGAGGCGCTGAAGGCAGCGGACGCGCTTGATGCCCGCGGTCTTTCCACGACGGTGGCCGATCTGCGCTTTGCCAAGCCGCTTGATCAGGAGATGATCCGCAAGCTGCTGACGACGCACGAAGTGGCGATCACGATTGAGGAAAACGCGGTCGGCGGTCTGGGCGCGCATGTGCTGACGTTCGCCAGCGACACCG
>JAIERC010000191.1 GCA_019747165.1 Sphingomonas sp.
CCCGAGGAATACAAGATGCTTTACGAGGCGACGCGCGAGCGGGCGAAGAATCCGCCCAAGCCGCGCTGGCGCGAAGTCTGCGAGACCTTTCACGATTATGTCCTGTTTATGGGGAATACGGGCCTTCGTCCCGATGAGGCCTCGCGACTTGAGCTGCGTGACGTCAAGATCGTGAAGGACGAATCGACCGGCGATCGCATCCTGGAGATCGAGGTGCGCGGCAAGCGCGGTGTCGGTTTCTGCAAGTCGATGCCCGGCGCAATCCTGCCCTTTGAGCGAGTTCGCAAACGCAAAAATCTAAAACCGACCGACAAGATATTCGGGAAGTCGCCGCGCGAGTTGATGAATACCGTCCTCGATGAGTTGAATCTGAAATTCGACCGCGATGGTCATATCCGCACCTGTTACAGTCTGCGGCATACATACATTTGCCTTCGCTTGCTCGAAGGCGCGGACATCTATCAAGTTGCTAAGAATTGCCGCACCAGCGTCGAGATGATCGAAAAATACTATGGTAGGCATTTGAAGAACAACATTGACGCTTCCGCTGTCAATGTTCGCAAAGCGCGCCCTAAGCCTATAACGGCTCGCAAGAAGGTTGCGATGTCAACGGAATAGGCTGCATTGTTCACTTTTCACGTTGCACATATTGCTCCTATCGTTATAGGCGTGTCGCAACGCGGGCGTGGTGGAATTGGTAGACGCGCGGGATTCAAAATCCGGTTCCGAAAGGAGTGTCGGTTCGATTCCGACCGCCCGCACCATTTTTTGCCTGCATCAAGCGCCACGCGGCAACGTAATCGTTGCGTTCAGCCCGCCATCCGCCCGGTTCGCAAGCGTGATATCGCCGCCCGCATCGCGGACAATGGCGCGGGCCAGCGCCAAGCCAAGACCCGAGCCGCCGGTATCGCGGTTGCGCGATGTTTCCAGCCGGGTGAAGGCGTCAAACACGGTTTCCAGCTTGTCGGCGGGGATGCCGGGACCGTGATCGGCGACGCTAATCGCAACAGTCTTGGCGCTGGCCTCCAATCGCACCTCAGCCGATTTGCCATATTTGACGGCATTTTCGATCAGGTTGCGGATCGCGCGGCGCATCAGCGAGGGGCGCAGCGCCAGCGTCAGCCGATCGGTCTCGACAAAGGTCACCGGGCTGCCGATCGCGACAAAATCCTCCACCACGGCATCGACCAGCGCGCCCAGATCGAGCTCGGTCTTGCCCTCGCTCGGCCGACCAAGCCGCGCGAGGGACAGGATATCGTCGAGCGTGCGGTTCATTTCGTCGATGGTGTCGGCCATGCGCGTGCGGTCGTCATCATCATCGACCGACTCGATCCGAACGCGCAGCGCGGCGAGTGGGGTACGCAAGTCATGCCCGATCGCGCCGAGCATTCGGTCCTTTTCATCCAGCATCGCCGTGACGCGCAGCCGAAGCGCATTGAATGCAGTGATCACCGCGCGCACATCTTGCGGCCCGCTTTCATCGAGCGGGTCCTGCGGCTCACCGGGCTTGAAGCGCCGCGCCGCGCTTGCCAGTGAGTGGAGCGGCCGCGAAATCCGCCGCGCCCCCCACAGCACCGGCAGCAGCACGACCGCATAGAGGATCAGCGTCTGGGCGATCAGTTGCGCCAGCAATGGCCAGTCGGATCGCGGCCAGGGCGCGGAGAGGACCAGCCAGTAACGCCCGGGCAACTCGACCGCGATTTTCAGCTCGGCGCCGTAACGGGCAAAGCGCGACATCCGCCGACCATAGCGTTCCAGCCTGGGGTCGTTGGGGGCAATTGGGCGAACATCGCTGGTAATGATGCCGATCGGGATTCCCGCATCGATCAACGCAACACGCAGCGACTGCTCGATATCGGGCAAGGAGTGACGGCTGGCGGGGATGGGATTAGCGCGACTGATGCGAATTCGGTCGCGGTTAAGCGTTTCGATGCTTTTCCCGGCCGCCAGCCGATCAGTAACGTCGATGATGCGCGTCAGCGCCGGGCCCACCACCTGTTGCTGCAATATCTGCCGTCGGCCCTGATAGAGCATGGCGAAGTTGATCGATTGCGCCACGAACAGCGCAATCGCGACCAGTACCGCCATCTGGCTGGAAAGGCTGCGGGGCCAGAACTTGGTCAAAGCCGGGTGACTTCCGCTGCCAATGTGTAGCCGCCGCCCCAGACTGTCTTGATCAGGTCGGGGGCTTT
>JAIERC010000475.1 GCA_019747165.1 Sphingomonas sp.
TGCTTGATGTCTGGCTGTAGCTGCCGCTGCTGCCGATCGACATGTTCATTTCGAGCGACGCGGCGATCCGCTCCACGCTGGTGAAATAGGTGGTGTCGCGGTACCGGATCCGCACCAGGTTCAGCAGCAATTCTTGGTCGTTGGTCTGGGCGATCGCCTGATTATAGAGTGGCCGGGTGGCTATAAGTGCGCGCGGCCCTGCATAGGCGCAGCCGCTGAGCAGCACCGCGGCGGCCAGGAGCAACCCGAAGGATTTCATTCGGCCAATCATCGTGAACCAATCTGCGCGAGTTCGGGCTTGGGCAGTTTGCGCGCCAGGAAGCGAGTCATCCCCGCCAGGATCTTGCCGGCCATTGAGGTGCGCTCTGCTTCGATTTGCTCAGGGGGTTTGCTCGACCGGGCCTTGTCCGATGACAGGCGACGTTCAGCGGCGGCCATACTTAATGTCTCGGCCGCCGACGGACAGGTTTCGAGCAGATGTTCAATATCGGTCTTGTCAATTTCATAGGCGACGGTGTCGGTCACCGCGACGATGGTCGCGCTGCGCGGTTCGCCGGTCAGCAACGACATTTCGCCGAAGAAATCGCCGGGCGAGAACGCAGCGACGTCCAGCTCGCTATCCCCTTGCGGGATGCGGACCGATACCAGCCCTTCGCTCATCACGAACATCGACTGGCCAGGGTCGCCAGCCGAGATCAGCCGCTCGCCGGCGGCAAAATTCCGGCGGGCGATCCGGTCCGCCAGCTGGTGAAGCGTTTCGGCATCGATCCCCGCAAAGAGCTGGACTTGATTCAGCAGGCGGAACCGGCTGCCCGGGGCTTCGGCAAAGCGACCATAATCCTGCGGCTCTGCGGTCCAATTGTCGATTTTGGGGTGCGCGAGCGCCAGGCCCGTGGTTGAGAGATGGCGCAGCAAATGTCCGAGGATGAGGTGCTTTGCCTTGCCCGGCGCCAGCTTGGCCGGATCGAGCATATATTTGATCTTGTAATTGATGCCGTTGCCGGTTGCCTCTGATATCCGGGCTTTCACGTCCCAGATGGCGTCGTTTTCCCGCGCCGCGGCCTGGATCACCGATGACAGCACACGGAGCGCCCGATCGGTGCTCACTTCGAAATCGAGCGATACGACCATTTCGAATTCGCCCATCCGATCGGGCTTCGAATAATTGAGAACGATCGATTCACTCATCACCGTGTTGGGGATGACCATCATCGAATTTTCGGGCGTTAAAATATAGGTGCTGCGCCAGTTGATCTCGGTCACCCGGCCCTGAATGCGGGTGGCGGTGCCACGGCTGAGGATCTGGACGAAATCGTTGATCCCAAAGCCGCTGTCGAGGTTGAGCGCGATGCCGGAAAAGGTATCAGAGATCAGGCTTTTGACCGCAAAGCCGATCACCAGGCCGATAACGCTCGACGTGGCAATCGCGCCGGTAAGGGGAATGTTGAACAGCGTTGCCGCCATGGCCAGTCCCATGGTGCAATAGATCAGCACATTGGTAATCTGGATCAACAAGCGTGGCGTTTTGCGCCCACTGGACCTGCCGAGCTGGTTCCAGAACAGCATTTCGGTCAACCGGCAGATAATGATCGCGCCGGCGATCCATCCGATAATGGCAAAGCTGAGATAGATGGCGCGGGCTGATACGCCGGTAAGCGCGCCGATCATGTCGGCCACCAGCAGCTGAATAGCGCAAAGCGCGACAAGCAGAATACCAACAGGTATCCCCAACGATCGGATCGCTGATCTGATCATATGGCCTTCCAAAAACTGATTCCCCCCGAACGATTGTTACATCTTCGTGACTCTAGCTTTTGACAAGCTTTTTTTGGGACTTTCCCTGCCGCATTGGGACGCATATCGGCCGAATTTTTCGCCTCCAATCTGGCGGCGATGCGCGTCCAAAGCCTAGTTCGTTCTGAACGCAGGAGATTTTCTGCGCCGTTCGTGCGGACTGGCCTTCGTCGTTCCGCCCCGTTATCTGACGCCATGATCCAGCATCCCGACTCCATCCTGATCGTCGATTTCGGTAGCCAGGTGACCCAGCTCATCGCCCGCCGCGTGCGTGAGGCGGGGGTGTATAGTGAGATCGCGCCCTTTAACGCTGCCGCCGCTGCCTTTGATCGGATGCAGCCAAAGGGCGTGATTTTATCGGGCAGTCCGGCTTCGGTGCTGGATGCCGACAGCCCGCGCGCGCCGCAGATCGTGTTCGATAGCGGGGTGCCGGT
>JAIERC010000180.1 GCA_019747165.1 Sphingomonas sp.
TCGTCATCGTCGTCGACAATGGCGGCTATGGCACGATCCGCATGCACCAGGAGCGCGAATATCCCGAGCGCCTCAGTGGCACCGCGCTCCACAACCCCGATTTCGCAGCGCTCGCCAAGGCTTATGGCGCGTGGTCCGAGACCGTCGAGACCACCGCGCAATTCGGCCCCGCGCTCGACCGCGCACTCGCGCAACCGGGCGTCAAGCTGCTCCATCTCAAGACCGATATGGAAGTAATCACCAACGGCACCACGATCAGCGCGATCCGCCAGCGTTAAGCCCAATCAGCGTGACAAGCCCGGTCGGCGCCACGCGCGCGTCCCAGCGGCGACATGGTGCCGCATCTCGCTTTCGGCCCATACAGGGTCGAGGCCAAGCGCACGGGCATAGCTCCGCGTAAAGCCGATCGCGTAAATGGGCGCGGCAAAGCGCTCCAGCGCGCCCGTCTCAAGTGCCTCAATATATAAGGCACGAATGCGCGTGCGCTCGACAAAAGTTTCGATCGATAGGCTCGACGCCACCCGTGCCGCTTGAAACGCCGCGCCAATCAAATAAGGTTTTAACGGTTCGGCCTGTTGTGGCGCTGCCGGTTCTGTCAAATAGGCAACAGCGTCGCCGCCATGATGTGTCATCCTATTCCCCCGATCAACTTTTTGCGGCGATGATCACCGCCCCGCCCGTCGGCCTATTAGCCAATCTTGAGACTTTTTTCACCAACGAAACGACCGGTCAGGAAATAAAATACAAAGGCCGCCCCGATTATCCGGCGCGGCCCAAATGTTAACGATTACGCAGCTCGATCAGATATCGTCGCCGAGCGTACCCTTTACTTTGCCGGCAAGTTGCTGGCCTTTGCCCTTCAATGATTGCGCAGCACCCTCGTCGCGCGTGGCGGGATTATCGCTGTGCTGCTTTGCCTTGCCAATGGCTTCGTTGATGTTGCCTTTGACCTTGTCGATCATTTCGCCCATGATTTGGCTCCTATAAGCATGCCACCCAGCCGGGGGAGTCCGGCCTTGGGGGCGCCTGACCAACTAACGGTTGGTAGCTGTTGGAGTTCCAGTACCTCGATCATCCTTCTGCAATGTCTATGAAATAATATAGCCACGCGATGCCAGATCTGATCGCCGCCTTTTACGAGCGCCAAAGCGCGAAGATCGATTCCGATCGGCGCAAGGCCTTTACCGAACGCGCCTGGCTCGACCGGTTTCTGCAAGCATTGCCCAAAGGGGGGCGTATCCTCGATCTTGGCTGCGGCGCTGGCGATCCGATTTCGCGCCATATCATCGATCGTGGCTTCATGGTTTCAGGCGTTGATCTGTCGCCCAAGATGATCGCCCTGTGCCGCACGCGCTTTCCGCGCCACCGCTGGATCACCGCCGATATGCGCAAAGTGGCGATGGACGGATTTTACGATGGTGTCCTGTCGTGGGACAGTCTGTTTCATTTGGCGGGCGATGCGCAGGCGCAGATGATCGAGCGATTCGGCGCCTGGCTGGCGCCCGGCGGCCGGGCGCTGTTCAACACTAGCCCCGCAAGGACGATGCACTTTGGCGATGCGCCGGTGTATGAAAGCCTCGATCCCGCAGCCTATCGCCAAGCCTTGATCCGCGCCGAACTGGTCGAAATCGATTTTCGCGCCGAGGATGCGAGCATGGGTGGTCGGTCGATCTGGTTCGTGCGCAAGCCCTGATCGCGATCAGGGCGCAACCCGCTGCAGGAAGGCGCGCACCGCTTGCCAATAATCGTCGGCGCCACGCGGATTGCGCGCCGAAATAAGCGTGGATGAGCCATGGACCCCGGCCACCTTGGGCACGAACTGCTCATTGCCAGTGCCCGGAACGGCCTGCTCGATGCCCCGCGCCGCGTCGATTTCGCCGGCATCCTTGGCGGATGTGACGAACACCGGCACCTTCAGCTTAGCCGCCGCATCGCGCACCAGATGGGGATTGCCAAGATATTCACCCGGCGAGAACGACAGCAATGCCGCCACCTTGCCGGGATTATCCGCCGCGACGAGAAAAACGAGCGCCGAGGAATAGCTGCTGCCCCACAGGATCACAGGCTTGCCTTGCGGCACCGCCCAATCGAGCGCTGCCTGCAAATCAGCCTTGGCATCGAGATAGCTTGCTTCATGCCCCAGCGCCGCTGCGGTTTCGTTGCGGCCGAACAAGCCGCCGCCCGAGCGCTGATCGATCGCGAGCGCGCTATATCCCATCGCCACCAGC
>JAIERC010000295.1 GCA_019747165.1 Sphingomonas sp.
TCGTCGTTGCGGGTGCGCTTGCTATCGTCATGCGCCCCACTTATCAGGCAGCCCCTCTCAACCCAAGGGATTAGCGTACCACCCATGGCCCGTATTGTGATGAAGTTCGGCGGCACGTCGATGGCCGGGATCGAGCGAATCCGCAGCGTCGCCGCGCGGGTGAAGCGTGAGGTGGCAGCGGGTAACGAAGTCGCGGTCGTCGTTTCGGCGATGGCGGGGGAGACGGACCGGCTCGTCAATTTCTGCCGCGAAGCCTCCTCGCTTTATGATCCGCGCGAATATGATGTGGTGGTGGCGTCGGGCGAGCAGATCACCAGCGGCTTGCTCGCGATTGCCTTGCAGGCAATCGGCGTGCCCGCGCGCAGCTGGCTCGGCTGGCAATTGCCGATCCGAACCACCAATGCGCATGCGTCGGCCCGGATCGACGAGATTAATGCCGGTGCCCTGATCACGGCGATGGCATCGGGCGAAGTGGCGGTGATCCCTGGTTTTCAGGGCGTCGCCGACGACAATCGCATCTCGACCTTGGGGCGCGGTGGATCGGACACATCGGCGGTGGCGGTGGCGGCGGCGGTCAAGGCGGATCGGTGCGACATCTATACCGATGTCGATGGCGTCTATACGACTGATCCGCGCATTGTGCCGCGCGCGCGCAAGCTCAGCCGCGTGACCTATGAGGAAATGCTCGAGCTGGCGAGCGTGGGCGCGAAGGTGCTGCAGACCCGCTCGGTGGGGCTGGCGATGAAGGAGGGCGTGCGCATCCAGGTGCTCTCCAGCTTTGATGATCCCAATAACTCAGCCACGGCAGACACATTGCCCGGCACAATGATCGTCGGTGACGACGAAATCGGAGACGATATGGAACGCCAGCTCATCACCGGCATCGCGCATGACAAGAACGAAGCCAAGATCACGCTGATCGAGGTGCCCGACAAGCCTGGTGCGGTCGCCCGGATTTTCGGCCCGCTCGCTGACATCAACATCAATGTCGACATGATCATCCAGAATATCGCGCATAATAGCGGATCGACTGATGTGACCTTCACCGTGCCGCAGGCCGAACTCGCCCGCGCGATCGATGCGCTCGACAGAGCCAAGGGCGATATCGGCTATTCGAGCCTCGTCCACGATACCAAGGTCGCCAAGATCTCTGTCGTCGGTGTCGGCATGCGCAGCCATGCCGGTGTGGCGTCTGCAATGTTCAAGGCGCTGGCTGACCGCGGCATCAACATCCAGGCGATCTCCACCAGCGAGATCAAGGTCAGCGTGCTGATCGAAGAGGATTATACCGAATTGGCTGTGCGTGTGCTGCACACGGCCTATGGGCTCGATGCGGAGGAAGTCGCTTGAGCGTCGGGGCAGAGCGCCTTGCACGCCGGATGGCCCGGGGCTGTACTTTTTTGGGCAGTGAAACCGCCATCATCTGCGGCGCGATGTCGTGGGTGAGTGAGCGGCATCTCGTCTCCGCGATCTCGAACGCCGGTGGTTTCGGGCTGATCGCGTGCGGGGCGATGTCGCCTGAGCTGCTCGATGCCGAGATCGCCGCGACCAAGACGCTGACGGCCAAGCCGTTTGGCGTGAACCTGATCACCATGCATCCGCAATTGTTCGATCTGATTGCCGTCTGCGCCAAGCACAGCGTGACGCATGTCGTTCTTGCCGGGGGGCTGCCGCCTGCCGGGGCGCTTGATGCGATCAAGGCTTCTGGCGCCAAGGTGATCTGCTTCGCGCCCGCGCTCAGCCTGGCCAAGAAGCTGATCCGATCGGGCGTCGATGCGCTGGTGGTCGAGGGGATGGAGGCCGGTGGCCATATCGGCCCGGTATCGACCAGCGTGCTCGCGCAGGAGATTTTGCCCGAGGTGGCAGAGCAAGTGCCCGTGTTCGTCGCAGGCGGCATCGGGCGCGGCCAGGCGATCGCTGCCTATCTTGATATGGGTGCGGCCGGCGTCCAGCTCGGCACGCGCTTTGCCTGCGCGACCGAGAGCATCGCGCATGCCAATTTCAAAAAGGCGTTTTTCCGCGCTTCTGCCCGCGATGCGATCGCCAGCGTCCAGATCGATCCGCGCTTGCCCGTTATCCCAGTGCGCGCGCTGAAAAATGCCGGGGCGGACCTGTTTACCGCTAAGCAGCGCGAAGTGGCGGCCCTGCTCGATGCGGGGTCGGTCGAAATGGGCGAGGCACAGCTGCAAATCGAACATTATTGGGCAGGTGCGCTGCGCCGCGCGGTGATTGATG
>JAIERC010000074.1 GCA_019747165.1 Sphingomonas sp.
GGATGCAGGTGGCAGCGTGGCGCAAATTGCCGCTCTGGGCCGCCAATCGCCTTGGTCCGATCATTTCAAAGGGCCTAGGTTGATGGGCGATATTCTGTTCCTGACTCACCGGATTCCCTATCCGCCCGATCGCGGCGACAAGATCCGTGGTTTCAATATCCTGAAATATCTCTCGGCTCGCAAGCGGGTGCATGTGATTGCCTTTGCCGACGAAACGCGCGATCTGCGGCGCAAGAATGAGCTTGCCGCTTATACGGGCAACCGTTCAATCATCTGGCGATCAAAGCCGCGCTGGCTGGCGGCAGTGCAGGCACTGGCCTTTCGTCGGCCGGTTTCGCTGACAGCATTTGAAAACGGGCCGCTACAGGAAGCGGTCGATAACATTTTGGCGCGCCATTCGATTGATCTGATCTACGTCTTTTCGAGCCAAATGGCGCAATATCTGCCGGCCAAGCCGCGCCAAAAGGTGATCATGGATTTTGTCGACATGGATTCGGCCAAATTCGATGCCTATGCCAAAACGTCTTCTGGCCTGACTGGCTGGATGATGCAGCGTGAGGCCCAGTTGCTGTTCGCGCATGAAAAGGCAGTGGCCGCGCGTGTCGATGCCAGCCTGTTCGTCAGCGAAGCCGAAGCCGAGCTGTTCCGCGAACGCACTGGCGCAAAGCGGGTTTATACGGTCGAAAACGGGATCGATACCGAATATTTTGATCCTGCGGCGAGCTTCAAGCGGATCGAGACGACTGGCGCGCTGATCGTGTTTACCGGCCAGATGGATTATCGCCCCAACATCGAAGCGGTAACCTGGTTCGTCGAGGCCATCATGCCGCATATCCGGGTGGTGCACCCCCAGGCTAGGTTCGCCATTGTCGGTCGCAACCCGACCGATGCGGTCAAGGCGCTGGCCCGGCAGCCAGGGGTGATTGTGACGGGGGAAGTCGCCGATGTGCGCGGCTGGATCGCCGCGTCAGCCGTTGTTGTCGCCCCACTCAAGCTTGCCCGCGGCGTTCAGAACAAAGTGCTTGAGGCGATGGCGATGGCCCGGCCAGTGGTCGCTTCGACGGCGGCGGCCGAAGGAATCGACCATGGCGACACGATTCATGTCGGCGCCACGGTTGGCGAGATTGCCGAGGCCGTGACCCGGCTAATGTCCGATCCCGCTAAGGCAAATGCGCTTGGCCTGGCGGCGCGCGAGCAAGTGATTGCGCGTTATGGCTGGGACGCGCGGCTGGCCGTGCTCGATTCGATTCTTGGCCTGCCCAAAAAGGCGCCGCCGATGCGCCGGTCAGCGGCGTGACAATCGCCTTTCCGGCCGCTGGTTTTCAAACGGACGGCGGGGAAGGGACGGCAGCCGCCTGGCGCCGGCAGGGCGCATTGCTGGGCGGTGTTGCGCTCATCCTGCTGATCCTGTTCGGCCATGACAGCGTCGATTTAGCGCGTTTGTGGTGGACCAGCACCACCTTTGGCCATTGCCTGTTCATTGGTCCGGTGATCGGCTGGCTGGTCTGGCAGCGCCGCCATGATCTCGCCCAGCTGACGCCGATGGGATGGTGGCCGGGCCTAGCAATCGTTATGGTTGGCGGCGCTGGCTGGCTGGTCGGCGATGCTGCCAGCGTCGCGCTGGCGCGACATTTTGGGCTGATCCTGATGCTGCAAGGCGCGGTGGTAAGTCTGCTCGGCCCTCAAGTCGCGCGCGGGCTGTTGTTCCCGCTCGCTTATGCCTTCTTCCTGGTGCCCTTTGGGGAGTCGCTCGAAACGCCATTGCAAAGCGTAACGGTCGCGATGGTCATGCCGATGCTGCATGCGGCTGGTGTGCCAGCGAGCGTTGACGGTGTGCTGATCACCATCCCGAATGGTTATTTTGAGGTTGCAGAAGCCTGTTCGGGCGCGAAATTCGTTATTGCGATGATCGCCTATGGCACGTTGGTGGCCAATGTCGCCTTTGTCAGCTGGCCGCGCCGGATTGCCTTCATGATCATGGCGCTGGTGGTGCCGGTGATCGCCAATGGCTTCCGTGCGTTCGGGACGATCTACGCCGCGCACCTCACGTCGGTCGAGGCAGCGACGGGGTTTGATCACATCATTTATGGTTGGGTGTTTTTCGGGCTGGTGATGGCCGCGGTGATCGCGATTGGTTGGAAATGGTTTGACCGCGATCCAGATGCGCCTTGGTTTGACGCGGCCGCGCTTTGCCGCATGCCGCGTTGGCGGATCGATGGATTGATCGCTGCGGCATT
>JAIERC010000170.1 GCA_019747165.1 Sphingomonas sp.
CCTCGGCATCTTCCCAGACGCCGAGCCGGTCTTCGAGAATTTCCTGATTGGGGCCGTTGAAGCGCGAATAGACAAGGCCGTCCGCGCCGCCGGGTCGCTTGCCGGTTACCCCTTCGAAATGGCGCTTGCCGGCGGCGGCATTGGGGAAGACGAAGGTAGAGGTGAGAAAGATCGGCGGCTTCAACGATCCTTCTGACAGCATCGGATCATAGCCATGCCCCATCATCAGCGTGGATGGTTTCAGCTTCCGCCCGCCAACCTTGTCGACCTTGGGCTTGGGGTGGCGGCGCGGGACGGCGCCGGCGAGTTCGACTTCGGTTTCGTCGGTCATGGGCCGGGCGTCCTTTGCGGGGGTGAGGCAGTATAGTCTCTAGCGATACTATAACTGCAGAGATAGCGCCGGTTTTGCTCGGTGATAGTCCAGGATCACGCTGCCTTGCGGACGATAATGCCGAAACAGGTGGCGACAAAGCCGTCGAGCACAAGTTTGATGTGCAGCGGGTGGCCCAATGCGGCAACTGCCGTGTCACCCGTCCCCATATAATAAGGCGGTACATCGATAAAATGGTCCAGCGGCTGGTGGCCGAGATTGAAATCGAACGCCGCCACCTCATGCCCCTGGGCGCGCAGCCGATCGGCAAGTGCTTCCAGATGCCGGCGTTGAAATAGGACGGTCGGCCAATTATCGACCGTTGGCCCTTCGGGCTCGCAATTATACTCCATGGTATGGACGCTCAGGCCTCCCGGATTGAGCGTTTTCAGCGATGCCTCGATGAAATCCAGGCCCTGCTTGATACTGCCGAGATGCTCGACCGCGCACATCGACCAACAAAAGTCATAGCCAGTCAGATCCGCCGGAATATCATTCATGTCGGCAACGCGAAACTCGACCTGCCGATCGAAGGTTTCGCGATCGACGAGATGGGCGTGAAATGCCTGATCGAGTGATTTCGCGTGCTGGCTCGATTCGACCCAGCCCTTAGCTCGCGCCGCCTCTATCTCCAGATCGGTGACGGTGACGGCGATACCCTGTGCCGCGAAATAGCTTGGGAATGGCTCCAGCCCACAGCCGAACCCCAAGCCCCGGGCGCCGGGGCGCATAAAGCCATACTCATACACCGCCTGAGCGACATAGGTGAGCTCCCAGAGCTTGCGGTGATAGACGACGCCGGCCCTGAGTTCGTTCGCCCAATAGGCACACCAGTCGCTTTCGATATCGGCCTGGGTCGATGCCTTGGATGCCAACCCGACCTGCCGAGCGGTTAGATCGGTACGCACGGGCAGCGCTTCTTGCGCGCGACGGGCAAGATCATAGCCGAATGCCTTGATGTTCAGTTCCATGACCCGGACGCTGTTGGCGATCCGGGCCATTTCGTTGAGATTGGGTTGGCCCTCCGGACTCACCGGTTGCGCTAAGGCATTGACCTCGCGCTTCAGAAAGAACTTCAGTGGGTATGAAAGTGAAAACATGAAAGCCTTGGCGCGTGGTTGAAAGAGATCACGGTGTTACTTGGCTGCTGCGCTATTGCCAAGGAAAAGCAAAGCACTACTGTTCAATGATCCGGTGGTAGACCAATTAGCGATATCTGCCGACCATAATCGGGTTCGCCGCGGTGCGTTGCCCGGCGGAAGCTGAAGAAGCGCTCTTCATCGGCATAGGTATCCAGCCCCAGCATTTCGGCGGTCCTGATGCCGGCAGCGGCGAGTCGATGGGCGACATAGGCTTCGAGATCGAACTGGTGATGGCCGGGCTTGCCAGGGGAAAAGAAGCGCTCATTTGCTGGGTCATCGGCGGCAAAGCGGGCGGCAAAACCGTCATCCACCTCATAACTGGCGCGGGCGATGCAGGGGCCGATGGCAGCGGCGATCCGGTTACGGTCAGCGCCCAGCTGCTCCATCGCGGCGATGGTCGCATCAGTGACGCCGCCAATCGCCCCCTTCCAGCCGGCATGCGCGGCACCGATTACCCCGGCGGCACTGTCGACAAACAGCACTGGCGCGCAATCAGCAGTGAGGATGCCGAGCAGCAGCCCAGGGCGATTGGTGACCATCGCATCGGCATGCGGGCGCAGATGATCATCATGTGGTTCGGTGATGATCACCGCCTTCGCCGAATGGATCTGATACAGCGTGACGATCGCGCTGCCCGGCGCGACGGCGGCGATTGCCCGGTGGTGATTTTCGATCAGCTCGGGCGTTGGCGGTTGACCCCGCCGCCCCATGTCGAGCGAGGCCATCGCGCCCGTCGATA
>JAIERC010000298.1 GCA_019747165.1 Sphingomonas sp.
CGTCGCTCCAATCGATCGCCGTCAACGGCTCCGTCAACGCGAGTCGCAATGCTTCATCGACATGGCGGATCGGGATAATCTTCAACCCGTCGCGGATATTGGCCGGAATTTCCGCCAAATCCTTCTCATTCTCCTGCGGGATCAACACAGTGGTGATCCCGCCGCGCATCGCCGCAAGCAATTTTTCCTTCAGGCCGCCGATCGGCAACACCCGCCCCCGGAGCGTCACCTCGCCGGTCATGGCGACATCACGGCGAACAGGAACACCCGTGAGCGTCGACACGATTGATGTTACCAGACCGATGCCCGCCGACGGTCCATCTTTCGGGACCGCGCCTTCGGGCAGATGGACGTGGATGTCCTTGCGCGCAAAGATGCTCGGTTTGATGCCATAGGTCGGCGCGCGCGCTTTGACGAAGCTCATCGCCGCTTCAACCGATTCCTTCATCACATCGCCGAGCTTGCCGGTGGTGCGCACAAGGCCCTTGCCTTGCACCGTGACGCTCTCAATCGTCAGCAATTCGCCGCCGACTTCGGTCCAGGCCAGGCCAGTCACCGCGCCGATCTGATGCTCCTCCTCGCCCATGCCGAAGCGATATTTCTGGACGCCCGCATAATCGGCGATGTTGTCGGCGGTGATGACCACGCTTTCCATCTTGCCTTCAAGGATGCGGCGCAGCGCTTTGCGTGCCAATCGGGCAATTTCGCGCTCCAGCGTGCGGACGCCGGCTTCCCGCGTATAATAGCGGATCAATGCGCGGAGCCCTTCATTGGTCAGTTCGAATTCGCCGGGCTTCAAGCCGTGCGCTTCGATCTGCTTGGCAATCAGGTGGCGCTCAGCGATCTCGACCTTTTCATCCTCGGTATATCCCTCCAACCGGATGATCTCCATCCGGTCAAGCAACGGCTGGGGGAGGTTGAGCGTGTTGGCCGTCGTCACGAACATCACGTCGGACAGGTCGATATCGATTTCCAGATAATGGTCCTGGAACTTCGAATTCTGCTCTGGATCGAGCACTTCGAGCAGCGCAGATGCCGGATCGCCCCGGAAATCCTGGCCAAGCTTGTCTATCTCATCGAGCAGGAACAGTGGGTTGCTGGTCCCGGCCTTGCGCAAATTGGTGACGATCTTGCCCGGCAGTGAGCCGATATAGGTCCGCCGGTGCCCGCGAATCTCGGCCTCGTCACGCACGCCCCCCAGAGACTGGCGCACGAATTCCCGCCCGCAGGCCTTGGCGATCGACTTGCCCAGGCTGGTCTTGCCGACACCCGGCGGGCCGACGAGGCACAGGATCGGGCCCTTCAGCTTGTTGGTGCGCGCCTGCACCGCGAGATATTCGACGATCCGATCCTTGACCTTTTCGAGCGCATAATGATCCTCATCAAGGGTCGCCTGGGCGGCCTCGATATCCTTTTTCAGCTTCGATTTCTTGCCCCAGGGAATTCCCAGCAGCACATCGAGATAGTTGCGCACGACCGTCGCCTCGGCCGACATCGGCGCCATCGTCTTCAGCTTCTTTAGCTCGGTGGTCGCCTTGGTGCGGGCCTCTTTGGAAAGCTTTAACGTAGCGATCTTTTGGGTCAGCTCAGCGATTTCGTCGCCCTCGCCTTCCTCGCCCTCATTGCCCAATTCGCGCTGGATCGCTTTAAGCTGCTCATTGAGATAATATTCGCGCTGGGTCTTCTCCATCTGGCGCTTCACCCGGCTGCGGATCTTCTTTTCGACCTGCAACACGCCAAGTTCGCCCTCCATAAAGGCAAACACCATTTCCAGCCGCTTCTGCGGATCGGACTCAATGAGCAGCGATTGCTTATCGGCCACCTTGACCTGGATATTCGCCGCAATAGCGTCAGCTAGCCGCGACGGATCGTCGATTTCGCCCAGTTGCACCGCCGTTTCGGCCGGCAGCTTGCGGTTTAGCTTGGCATAATTTTCAAACTGATCAACGACCGACCGCATCAGCGCCGCCAGTTCCCGGCTGACGTCCTCGGGACCGAAGGCGGCGACCTTTCGGTCTACGCCCTCTGCGGCCTCATCGAGTTCGCTGGCGCCGTCATCGCCTTCAAGCATCTCGATCTCGGCAGAAAGATGCCCGTCTTGAGCGGAGATTTGCGAGAGCTTGGCTCGCTTTTTTCCCTCTACCAGCACGCGGACCGTGCCGTCGGGCAGTTTGAGAAGCTGCAGCACCACCGCCGTCACGCCAATTTCATACAAATCGTCGCGATCGGGATCGTCCTCGCTCGGGTCGAGCTGCG
>JAIERC010000176.1 GCA_019747165.1 Sphingomonas sp.
CCAGCGGCAATTGCATCCGCAACATCAGTTCGGACCAATATGCAGGCGCCGCCGCCGATGAAGTCACTGACCCGCGTCCCTGGGCCGAGCTGCTACGCCAGTGGAGCACTTTCCACCCCGAATTCAGCTATCTGCCGCGCAAATTCAAGATCGCGGTGATCGCGGCGGATGAGGATCGCGCGGCGATGCGGCTGCATGATATCGGCATCCAGCTGCTCGAGCGTGACGGCGTGCTGGGGGCGAAGATTTTCGCGGGCGGCGGCATGGGCCGCACGCCGATGATCGCGCCCGAAATCAAGGATTTCGTGACCGCCGGAGACCTGCTCAGCTATCTCGAGGCGTGCCTGCGCGTCTACAACCGCTATGGCCGACGCGACAATATGTACAAGGCCCGGATCAAGATCCTGATCCATGAAATCGGTGCCGATTCCTATCGTCAGCAGGTCGAGGCGGAATTTGTCCAGGTGAAGGCGCTTGGCATTGATCCGCCAGCCGCCGAGCTCGCGCGGATCACCGCGATGTTCGCGCCGCCCGCGTTCGAGACCGATGCTGCCGACACCCTCGACCGCAGCGATCCCGATTTCGCGGTCTGGCTCGATCAGAACGTCAAGCCGCACAAAGCTCCCGGCTATGCCATCGTCAATATCAGCCTGAAGCCGATTGGCGGCATCCCCGGCGACGCCAGCGCCGACCAGATCGACCTGATGGCCGATCTAGCCGAGCGTTACTCATTCGATGAACTGCGCGTCACCCATGCCCAGAACATCGTCCTGCCGCATGTCCGCAAGGCCGATCTCTACGCTGTGTGGACCGCGCTCAACGAGGCCGGGCTTGCGAGCGCCAATCTCGATCTGATCAGCGATATCATTGCTTGCCCCGGCCTTGATTATTGCAGCCTAGCCAATGCCCGATCGATCCCGGTCGCGCAGAAAATCGCCCAGCGCTTCGGCGATCTCGGTCGCCAGCGCGACCTCGGCGAATTGAAGCTCAAAATTTCTGGCTGCATCAACGCCTGCGGCCACCACCATGCTGGGCATATCGGCATCCTTGGCGTCGACAAGAAGGGCACCGAAAACTACCAGCTCTCGCTCGGTGGATCGGGCGCGGACGATGTCAGCATTGGCAAGATTACAGGCCCCGGCTTTGACGAGGACGGCGTCGTCGACGCAGTCGAAAAGGTCACTGACGTCTATCTCGCGACGCGCACCGAGGGTGAGCGTTTCCTCGATACCTATCGCCGCATTGGCATCGAGCCCTTCAAGGAGGCGATCTATGGGTGACACCTTGCTCCGTTTCCGGGACGATCCGGCGCATGACGAACCCGCGATCACCCTCGACAGCTTTGTCCAGGGCCAATCCAACGCTACCGCTGTCCGTATCGAAGCGGGTGACGATGCGCGCGCGCTGATCCCGCATCTCGGCCAGCTCGCGCTAATCGAGGTGAGCTTCCCGGCATTCCGCGACGGGCGTGGCTACTCGGTCGGACGGATCTTGCGCGAAGCGGGCTATGCGGGCGAACTCCGCGCGGCGGGCGATGTGCTGGTCGATCAGATTCCACTGATGCGCCGCTGTGGGTTTGACAGTTTCGCGCCACAGGCCCCCGTGGACGTAGCCGTGCTGAAGGCGTCACTCGAACGCTATGACAACGCCTATCAATCCGCTACCGACAGCATCGTACCGGTATGGAAGCTGCGGCATGGCTGAGGCGGGCGCCCGCGCCGTCGATATGATCGATAGCGCGCCGCGCTTTACAGCGACGGATGTGGAAGCGCTTAATGAGCGCTTCGCCAATGTCGATGCGCGGGAAATGCTGGCGGCGGTGTTGGCCGACGGATTGATCGGACGAGCAGCTATCGTCTCCTCATTCGGCGCCGAATCCGCCGTGCTGCTGCATCTGGTCGCCAGCATCGATCCATCAGTGCCAGTGCTTTTTCTGGAGACGGGCAAGCATTTCCCCGAAACGCTCTCCTATCGCGACTTGTTGGCGACGCAGCTTGGCCTGGCTGACCTGCGCAGCCTGACTCCCGATCCCGACGCCATCACCAAACGCGACGAGAGCGGGCTGCGCTGGTCCTTTGACCCCGATGGCTGTTGCGAAATTCGCAAGGTAAAGCCGCTCGCCACTGCTCTTGCGGGCTTTGACGCAACGATCACCGGGCGCAAGGGCTTCCAGTCAGCAACCCGCGCCAATCTCCACCGGTTCGAAATAGATACCAGCGACACGGCCGGACGCCTCAAGATCAATCCGCTCGCCAGCTGGTCAAAGGCCGATCTCGACGCCTATG
>JAIERC010000408.1 GCA_019747165.1 Sphingomonas sp.
GATAGCGACATGACCGATGCCAAACCCATCACCCTCGGCCTGTTGCTGATCGATGGCTTCGCGCTGATGTCCTATGCGGCGGTCATCGAGCCTTATCGCGCGGCCAATGTGCTGGCTGGGCGGGCGCTGTACCGCTGGGTGCATATCTCGATCGATGGCGCGCCGGTACGGGCGTCGAACGGCGCGACAATTCTTGCGGATGGCAAAGTGGGCGAGCCGATCGATTGCGCGACCTTGTTCGTCTTCGCCGCAGGCGATCCGGCGGGCTTTGCCGATGCGGCGACTTTTGCGTGGCTGCGGCGGCTGGCGGCGGCGCAGGTGACTTTGGCCGGGGTATCGGGCGCGCCCTATCTGATGGCGCGCGCCGGGCTGCTCGACGGCTATCGCGCGACGATCCATTGGGATCACCGACCGGCTTTTGTTGAAGCGTTCCCGATGGTGACGGTCGATACCGGCTTGTATGTGATCGACCGGCGGCGGGTGACGTGCGCTGGAGGCAGCGCGGGGCTCGACCTGGCGGTCGAGCTAATCGAGCGCGATCAGGGGCACGCGCTCGCCAACCGGGTCAGCGAATGGTTCATCCGCACCGAACAGCGCGCCGCCGACCGCCCGCAACGGCTGAGCCTGCGCGATCGCTATGGCATCACCGACGACCGGCTGCTCAAGGTGCTGGCGCAGATGGAGCGCTCAATTGAGGAGCCGCTGGCGCGCTCTGATCTGGCGCTGTCCGCCAGCTTGTCCGTACGTCAGCTGGAGCGATTGTTCGCTCAGCGGCTGGGGCGGACGATTGACCAGCTCTATCTTGGTATCCGGCTTGATCAGGCGCGCGTGCTGCTGACCCGGACGGGCCTGTCCGTTACCGCCATCGCGCTGGCGTGCGGGTTTCGCAGCAGCAGCAGCTTTGCGCGCTCCTTCACGGCCGCGACCGGCGTTTCGCCGACGCGCTACCGCGCTGGGTCATGATCGCCTGAGCGTCATCGCGACACCGGCCAGGATCAACAGGCTTGCCCCCGCCAAAGTGGCGGTAAGCGGCTCGTGCAGCCAGATCAGGCTGCCCAGCGCCGTGATGACCGGCACCAGCAATTGCAGGCTTGCCGCCGTCACCGCCGACAGGCTGGGCAGCACGCTATACCAGATGACATAGCCAAGCGCCGATGTGATCGCGCCCGATGCCACTGCCAGCAGGATCGCTGTCCACGTGCCATCCAGCCCTGCCATGCCAACCAGCACAAGGGCGAGAGGGATGGTGCCGATAAAGTTGCGTGCAGTGCGTGCAATGGCTGCGCCGCTGCCGCGCCCGATCAGGGTGTAGACGCCCCACGCCATCCCCGCCGCCGTCATCAGCACCGAGGCACCGAGCGGCGGCGTGGCAAGCCCTGGCGCGAGCAGCCACGCCAACCCGCCAAGCGCGATCACGATGCCAAAAGCCTGCCGCAGGTTCAGGTTTGCGCCACTGGCAAGCCCCCCGACGATGATCGTCAATTGAACGGCCGTGAACAAGATCAGCGCCCCGGTCGCCGCCCCCAGGCTGACATAGGCGCGCGAAAAGGCGGCAGCATAGATAAACAGGGCGACAATCGCGGGAATGTCGGGCGAGCGCGGCCTTAGGGTCAGTCCCTGCCCAAGGCCGATCGCCAGCAACATGACGGCACCCGCGCCCAGCCGAATCGCGGCAAAGCTGTCTGGCCTGATCCCGCCGCCCGCCAGCGCGGCGCGGGTCAGCAGTGAATTGCCCGCGAACGCCAGCAAAGCGAGCGCGGTCAACAAGACGAGGTGTAAGCTCTTGCTGGGCATCCCGCCGAGCTTACACCATCGTCCCGGCCAGTCGATCAGCCGATCTTCAGTCCGGCCGCAGCGGCGGCTTTGGTCACGAATTTCATCACCTGCTCGCCGCCGCCTTCATACAGATGCTGGCCGGTGGGGTCGGAGATTTCCGCGAAATGGGCGGCGACATTTTCGGGCGTGCACTCATCCGCAGCGAAGCAGACGCCTTCGGTTTCATGGATATAGGTCCGCGCAAAACCACCCGCCGTCGCATCGAGAATGACGCGTGACGGGCCGTCTTCGCTGACGAGATAGAGCAGGCCGGGCGTCACCAGCTCGGGCTTCATCAGGCCGATGACCTGAGGTGGCAGCAGCTCCTCGGTCATGCGGGTGGCGGCACCCGGTGCCAGCGTGTTGATGCGGATGTTGTTCTTGGCGCCTTCGATATGCAGGACGTTCATCAGGCCGATCACCGCCATCTTGGCCGCGCCATAGTTGGACTGGCCGAAATTGCCGTAAATGCCCGA
>JAIERC010000431.1 GCA_019747165.1 Sphingomonas sp.
TGCGCCGCGAACGGCTGCATGCCAATATCATGCTGCGCTCGCATGTGATCTCATCGCTGCGCCAGCGGATGATCGGGCAGGGCTTCACTGAATTCCAGACCCCGATCCTGACCGCGTCGTCGCCCGAAGGCGCGCGCGATTATTTGGTGCCCAGCCGCGTCCACCCCGGCAAATTCTATGCGCTGCCGCAGGCACCGCAGATGTTCAAGCAGCTGCTGATGGTCGCCGGCTTCGATCGCTATTTCCAGATCGCGCCGTGTTTCCGCGATGAGGACGCGCGCGCCGACCGATCGCCCGGTGAGTTTTATCAGCTCGATTTCGAAATGAGCTTCGTTACGCAAGACGATGTTTTTGCAGCAATTGAACCAGTGTTGCACGGCGTGTTCGAAGAGTTCGCGGACTGGCAGGGCAAGGGCAGGACGGTCTCCGCACTTCCGTTCGCGCGCATTCCTTACCGCGACTCGATGCTGAAATATGGCAATGACAAGCCCGATCTGCGCAACCCGCTGCTGATCACGGATGTGTCGGATCACTTCAAGGGATCGGGCTTTGGCCGGTTCGCCTCAATGGTCGACAGCGGCAGCGTTGTCCGCGCTATCCCGGCACCCAACACTGCCGAGAAAAGCCGGAAATTCTTCGACGACATGAACAGCTGGGCGCAGAGCGAGGGCTTTCCCGGCCTTGGCTATGCCACCCAGAAACAGGGCGTGTTCGGCGGGCCAATTGCCAATAATCATGGGCAAGAGGGGATGAAGGCGATCGCCGATGCGCTTGGCCTTGGCCCTGATGATGGCATCTTCTTCGCGGCCGGTTCGGCGGCGCAGGCGGCCAAGCTGGCGGGGCTGGCACGTACCCGAATTGGGCAGGAGCTTGGCCTGATCGACGAAAGCCGATTTGAATTCTGCTGGATCGTCGATTTCCCGATGTTCGAATATGACGAGGACGCCAAGAAGATCGATTTCAGTCACAATCCCTTCAGCATGCCGCAGGGTGAAATGGCCGCACTGGAGAGCAAGGACCCGCTCGATATCCTCGCCTATCAATATGACATTGTCTGCAATGGCATCGAGCTGTCATCGGGCGCGATCCGGAACCATCGCCCTGAAATCATGTACAAAGCCTTTGAAATTGCCGGTTATAGCCAGGCCGATGTCGACCGCGATTTCGCAGGCATGATCAACGCCTTCAAGTTTGGCGCACCGCCGCATGGTGGATCGGCGCCGGGCGTCGACCGGATCGTCATGCTGCTGGCGGATGAACCGAATATCCGTGAAGTCATCACCTTCCCGATGAATCAGAAGGCGGAAGATTTGATGATGGGCGCGCCCAATGTTGCCACGGCAAAGCAGTTGCGAGAACTTAACATCCGTACCGTAGAGGTTGCCGCACCAAAGCTCGCTGTTTAGCGAGGCAACCAACGGGGTTAGGGGAATAATGCTCGATCACCAGCAGGAACCGGCCGCGCCAACTGCGCTTGTCCGCAGCCTGGGTGTAGTGGGCGTGTTGCTGCTGACATTGTCGGTGACCAGTCCGGTCTCTTCCTTGTTCGTGATTGTCCCCGGCATGCTGCGCGTCGCGGGGACGGGCGCGATCTGGGCGGTGCTGCTCGCTGGAATCGTCTGCGTGGCGACGGCCTATGTCTATGCTGAACTCTCGTCGGCCTGGCCCGTCGCTGGCGGCGAATATGTGATGGTCGCCCGAACGCTCGGGCCGTTGGCGGGCTTTGTCATGCTTGGCGTCAATGTCTTCAATAATTTGTTGTTTCCACCCGCGATCGGTCTGGGGTTGGCGGCGATACTATCGACTGTGATACCAGGCCTGCCGGCTGTGCCGCTCGCGGTGACGGTGATCATCGGATCAACGTTGATCGCGTTGTTGCAAATCCGAATCAACGCCTTGGTTACCGGCGTTTTCCTGCTCATCGAATTGGTTGCCGTTATTCTGGTGGTGGTGCTTGGCTTTGGCGAGATGACCCGTCCATTTGCCGAGATGCTGACTGATCCGATCATGCTTGGGGCAACCAGTTCGACCCTTGTGCCGGCATCGGCGGCATCAATCGGATTGGCCACGTCGATCGCCATCTTCGCGCTCAATGGTTATGGGGCGGCGGTCTATTTCGGTGAGGAAATGCACGAAGCGCCCCGCAAGATTGCCAAGGCGATTTTCTGGGCGGTGGCGCTGACCTTGCTGCTCGAAGGCGTGCCCATGGTCGCCATTTTGGTTGGCGCCCCCGATCTCGTTACGCTGTTCAACAGCGATGATCCGTTCGGGTTGCTGGTCCGCCTGCGCGCTGG
>JAIERC010000001.1 GCA_019747165.1 Sphingomonas sp.
TGATCGCCGATATGCGCGCCGAAGCCGAGGATGTGGGCCTGCGCGGGCTGATCGATGCGTGTGAAGAAGTCGCGCGCCGCTTGCTGACGGTAGATGTCGATGATCGGCTGGCAGCGAGCTATCCGTTCCTCACGATGCTGTCGACCGCCGTTTGCGGCTGGCTGATGGAACGACAGGGCCGGATCGCGGCGGCTGCAGAAGGCGACCCGGCGTTCCTGAAAATGAAGCGTGCGGTGGCCGATTTCTATGTTGCGCAGATCGTGCCCGAAGCGATGGGGCTGAAAGCAGCGGCTATGGCGAGTGCGGCTATTTTGTACGCGCTGGAACCGGCGGCTTTTGCGGCGTGAGTGGTAAAGGTTGACGATGGTGATGCAGAATTAGAGCATCGTACCGTAATTCAGGATCACCCGTCATCAACTCAGTTGATGTTGAGCGTCTCTGAGTTTTGCGTTTGCGATGGTGATGAGTTTTCGCATGGTTGCGGTGATGGCGACGAGGGGTTTTTTGCCATTGGCGATGAGTCGTTGGTAGAAGGCCTTGAGTTGTGGGTTTGCTCTGGTGGCGGCGAGTGCTGCCATGAAGAGGGCTTGTCGGACGATGGGTCTGCCGCCTTTGATGCGTCGATAGGCGTCGCGATTGCCGCTTTGTCTGGGGTGGGGTGCAAGGCCGGCGAGCGAGGCTGCCTGTTTGGGGGAGAGGGTGCCGAGCTCGGGCATCAGCGCGATCAGGCTGTGCGCAGTGGTGGCACCGATGCCGGGGATGGCCTGGAGGATGCGGGCGCGCGCGGCGAGGGCGGTGCTTTCGACCAGTACGGCGATGGTTTTGTCGATGGCCTTGAGCTGGGCATCGAAGCTGGCGATGATGGGGTCGAGGATGGTGGTGACGGCGTGCGCGCCGGGGGCTTTGCGGCGGTTGTTCCAGGCGGTGCGCGCGGCGACGATGTCGCGGCGGGTGAGGACCATGGCCTGGAGCTGGGCACCGGTGGTGTCTGTAGGGTGCCACCGGTCAAGGCGATCGGCGCGTTCGGTGCCATAGCGGGCGAGCGCGCGGGCATCGATCTGATCGGTCTTGGCAAGCGTGCCGAGCGAGCGGATAAAGGCCTTTACCCCCGCCTTCGCGGGGGCAGGCTCTTGCGCGCATCGGTGCGGTGGGCGGCGCGTCCGGCGGTGGCGACGGCCTCGAGCAGGGCAGTTTCATAGCCACCGGTTGCCTCACAGATGACAAGCGCACAGGGATCAAGACTGCGCGCGAAGCAGGCGAGCGCTTGAGGTTCATTGGGCAGGGTGAAGGCGTTGCCGGTATCGTTTTCGAAGACGGCGATCTCATCTTTGCCGACATCGCAGCCGATGATCGCACAGCGGGTAGTGGTCATGGTCATCTCCCCAACATGGTGTGGCCAATGGGATTTGCTGGTATGCTTTTGATTGTCTGCGGGCGCACGGGCATGGCCCCTTCAACTCATCAAGCGTTGCCAAAAAGCGACCGGACGACCATGATGACGGCGGGCGAAAAGCCCTATTGCGAGACGGTCGATCCGGCCGCGCGCAGGGCCGGGTGGCCACCCGGCCCTGCGCATTCCGACTCGGGAACGACCCCCAATACCCCAAACCAAACAGACAATTGCGAGCGCAGCGAAGCAATCCAGCGGCGTGCTCGCGGATAGGCTGGATTGCTTCGCTGCGCTCGTGGGTGACGGAGGTGATGCAGAATACCGGGCGACGACATAGCGCCGAAGCGCTTCCTGAGCGGCTGGTTTGCCCGCCAGTCGAAGCGCGCTGCACCAACGGTCCCGGTGATAGGTAAATCGCAACGCATCCGGCTCTGGACAGGGGCAGGTGCCAAAAAGGCTAGGCGTTTTACCGTCCGCCTGCCCAGGCAAAGGCGGTGGCAAGTTCGCTGGCGACATCAGTGTCAAAGCATTTGCCGTGCGACAGGATGATCCGCGCCGGCTGCCAGGCGATCATCGCCGCTGCGGCTGCCCGCATGGCGGCATGGTGCCCGCGTGCGGCCAGCTTGATATCGGCAGACGTGCCGCCGCGCGGCCCGGTTGCGCCGCCCAGTTGCAACGCGATCCGGGTAAACACGCCGGGGATCCGATCGCGTTCGAAATTCTGGAGCAGATCGGTGACGATCAGCGTCGCTGTGGGCCGGTGAAAGAACACGGCTTCAGTGAACCGGCCGAGCGCGACAACGCGCTGATCAATCTCTTTTGCCCAGTCATCGGGGGACGCATTGTGCAGCAGGTCATAGCGGGACAGCGCACCCGACAGACGATCAGCCAGATCGGGGGAGATGTGGCAGGC
>JAIERC010000047.1 GCA_019747165.1 Sphingomonas sp.
GCTGGAGCGTCTTGGTGAAGCGTATCTGCGCGACCTTCGCGGAAACGAAGGTGACGGATTTGACCGCGATGAACACCGTATCAAGATCGGTGAAAACCGATTGCGGCGACTTGGGATTGTCTTTGCCGTAGAAGGCCGTCCACCGCGCCTGCTCGTCGCGTGACGACATTGCCAGGACGCCCTCGAAGAACTCTTGGCGCGCCTGCGGTATCCAGCCCTCGCGGTTACGGACGTAATCGGCGAGAAAATATTTGGCGACGGCCTCGTTATAGGTGATCTGCCGGTCGCCCGACATCGGTGAGGTGATAGCGCTCGCGCCAGTCGCCTTATCGACGGTGATCACATAGGGCGCGACGGTCTTGAGCGGCGTCAGCATCGCCACCGCCGCAACCCCGGTGATCGCGAGACCGCTTGCGACACCCGCGACCATCCATGCCAGCCGCTTCGAGCGGCTGGCCGCGATCAACCGGTCGTGATCCCAGCTTGCAGCTTCCGCAAAATATGCTTTGAGATCCTGCCGGTCCGTGACGCCGCCCGCCATGACGCTCAGCAGCTCTGGTTGGAAATTTGCGGAGACAGGCTGCTGATTGGCGGCACTTGGCGCTCAGGCTTGCCATTCGGCGTTTCGGGCTTTGGTGCAGCCGGATTTTTCTCGTGGAAGACCTCGACGCCTCTGCGTTCCCGTTCCTGACTTTGCGCCGGGTCTGCTGGCGTTGATGTTCCGCCGAGCGGATCGACACTTGGCAGGATCGAACCATAAGGATTGCCCGCGCGGCGCTGCTTGCCGTCGCATTTGGCCAGCTTTGGCGATTTTGGCGCTGCGGTGGCAGCATTGACCGGCACAATCAGTGCCAGTGACACCGCGATACTCAGAAGGCGCTTACCCATGACTTACTCCCTTTTATTGTGTCCCACGGCTGACCGAGCCTGACGTCCGCATCCGGGCGATGCCCCGCGCAAAGCCGCGTTCGATGGCACGGCTGGTTGCCTGCGTAGCCGTCGCGCCGCGTCCGGCGACAAAGCCGCCCGCCGCTGCGATCGCCGATGCAAATTGATTGGCGAGCGCAGGCCCGCCCCCGCCAAGCGAGGCGGCCAGCATCGGAATTTGCAGGAAGAAAAAGAAGCCGAGCGCGTAGAAGGCCAGCGCCTTGATCGCGGCCATGCCAATCTCGTCATTCTCGGAAATCGTGGCGATGATCGCATCGCCGGTTTGCGTCAGGAACAAGGTCAGCACGAGCGCAAACACAATCAGCATCAGATAGTTGATGCAGGCCCCCAGCCAGGCGAAGAAATAACCGCGCGTGGACTCGAACAGCAAAGCCGCCACGAACAGCGGCCCGACCACCGAAAGCAGGGCAAGCGCAAACAGCCCGAACGCGCTGATCACAAAGCCGATAGCAGCACAGAGCAAAGTGGCAACAATCACCATCACCACGAGGAAACCGGCAAAGACCGCATAGCCGATGTCGGGAAGCGTTCCCTGGGTTTGCTGGTAGTCGGCTGCGATCTTCCGCATGGTGTTCGCGGTCTCGAAGCCGGTGCCCGCGAGCTTGTCATAATATCCGCCGAGTCCGCCGACGTCCGATCCGCCGAGCGCGCTAGCGAACTGGCCGGGGAGACCGCCCAGGGCAAACATGCCAATTTGGCTTCCGTAGAGCGAGGTCACGGCAAAATAGAGAAAAGCGAGCTGGCAACCGCGATAGGCATATTCACGGAATGGATATTGGACCGCGCCGCGCATGATCGCATAGCCGAGCAGCGAGATGTAGATCACGATCCCGATGCGCAGTGCGGGGGAAACGATGCCGATCACGGCCGCGTATTTCCCCACGATGCCCGCAAGCGCATTGTTAAGCGCCTCGAACATCGTCGTGAAAACATGATCGCTGAAATCCATATCCGGCACTCATTCCTTGTGCATCTGGCCTTGAGCATTTGGGTCAGTTGCTGATTTGAAGCTGCGACTTGGCGAAAGCTGCCGCACGGCAATTTGTCGTGACGACGGCGGGTTCGGTGTCCTTGGGGGCAGCCGATCCCGCCCATTCGCGGCAAATCTTTTGCATCGGTTCGATCTCGCCCGGATTGGCGACATAGTATCGCCAATCCCGCGCTGGCATGTCGGCTTGGGGTGTGGACCTGCCACACCCCGCCAACAGTAGCCCCGTGCAGATGATCGCAGATCGCATCGTCATTGCCCGCGATAGTAGCGGCTTGCTGCATCGAGCTTTTGGGCGAGGGCCGCTTGCCCTTCGGCTGCGCGCTGGCGCTCCTGCGCCTCTTGCTGCAAGCCAATGGCCTGCAAGCGGAGCTGGTCGTTCT
>JAIERC010000090.1 GCA_019747165.1 Sphingomonas sp.
TCCGCGAACAGGTCAATCGCTATATCCATGATTTCGAAGCGATGCTGCGGACGATCCTTGCCCAGCGCGATGGCGCACCGATGAGCGTCACCCTGCTATCGTCAGACATGGGCAAGCTCTATGTCGCACTCGCCCAGGCCATCGAGCGGTTGCGTACCTAACGCCTTCAGGGCCGCACCCAGGAGCCCCTCTGCAACAAGTCACCGCGCGACTCGCCCGTTACCGGTTCGGTGCTGCATTGCGGGTGGCGATTCGCGGGCGGGTGATAGGCAGCTATCGCGACGCGGCCTGGTCAAGTTCCACCGGTAGATGTTCCTCCCACCTGCAGTAACAAACAATGGCAGGCGCGATTGCATCACCGTGCAACCCAAAGCGGTGGCATGAAGGCAAAGCGCCCAACATCGACAAATCACCGCCGTTCAAGCCCGGCTCCCGGTCGATCCGGCCAATACGGACTATTTATGGCGGCACGGATTCGGCACACCATTGAAGGCACATTGCATCAATAATCCCGCTTCAGGAATCGCATTTCACTCCGCTTTGGTTGAGATTACGGATCAAATATGCGTTACTTGTCAGATGACAAACGCGAGAATCGAATTGCTCACGGACCGCCAGCGCGCCTGTCTTCGGCTCGTCGCGCGCGGTCATTCGTCAAAAGAAATTGCGGCAGAGCTCGGTATTTCTCATCACACCGTCGATCTTTACCTGAAGCGGGCGATCAAGACGCTTGGGGCAAGCAGCCGACGTGATGCCGCGCGAGCGTTGGAGGGTTTAGGCGCACAAGATAACCAAGAATTGGTTACCCAGTCACCGGACCTTGCCGAACCCACCCCGGTGCTCGCCATATCCTCTCCAGTCCGGACGGAACTGGTACCTCGCTTTGCGGTGCCCTTCCGCCGGCAGGGGAGGCAGGAAAATGACCTGACATCAGTACAACGACTGGGCTGGATCTGCGCCTTGGCCCTGATCATCATGTTCGTCGTCGCCAATTTCCTAAACGGAATTTCAGCGCTGTTCTTGATTACCAAGTAAGCAGCCAAAATCGTTCTAAAATCCAAACCTTTAGCTCGCGATCAGCATGACCGCGTGGAGGAAAAATCATGACTTCTGCAAAGACAACCGCCGCCGTTCGTATCGCTCGGTCCCTGCAACCTGCGGAAAAAGCAGTGAACGAGGCCGCTCTGAAGGTGCTTGCCATGGGCACTGCGGTCCTGACAGCGCGGGCCGATGGGACTTTCCATCCGCTGGAGGGTCAAGCCGCTGTTGATTTTGTCGGCGAAGCGACCGCCAAGGTATTTGGGGCGATGAAGGACATTCAATCTGCTCACCGAGAACTGCGCGCAGCAGCGAGCTACCACAATGTACTCGGCCAGGGTGATATCTTTGAGACTCCGCCCCATGACACCCCGCGTGCATCGATCGAGCCCGCCGCGCCACTCGTCGCCGTTGCATGATTCAGCTATCGACATCGATAAACGTCGCTGTTGTGAGCATAGCATATGACGGTTCCGATTTATCTCTCAATCGTTCTGGTTTGCAGCGTGTACGCCTTAGTGCGTGGCGGTACGCCCGAACGATTGGGAGTGGGAGCCCTGGTGATGGCAATTGTGGCAAGCCACTTTGCCCCAAAATCGGGTGCTATCCGATTCCAAGCCCTCGAATATGGCTTGCTGGCCGTGGACACGGTATTTTTGATGGCGATGATTTTCATTGTTATTCGGGCGCAGCGCTATTGGCCGATGTGGATAGCTGCCGTGCTTCTCGATACCGTTATGACCCATCTGCTGATGCTTACGCCGACGCTGATGCCATGGTCATATTCAGTGATGATGGCGGCTTGGAGTTACCCCATCCCCATCATTCTCGCGATCGGCACGTGGCGGCATCGGGCCAGGCTGCAAACTTACGGCAGCGACGCCGCCTGGAATCGCTAAAATTATCCGGAGATGACAATGTCATATGAGCATCGCTCAATCCAAGGGGCGTTGGCAGAGATTGCAGAACTGGAAACAGTTCTGGCCGATGCCCGTTCCCGCATTCTTTCACTCGAAGAACCGCAGGATGTCGCTGCCGCTGCCTATCAGGCCCGGCGGATGCGCGATGCCTCTTTTGGTGCCGACTCTGTGCTGTTCGGCGAACCGGCCTGGGACATTTTGCTCGCCCTTTATTCGGCCCGCGCCGACGGTCAAGAACTATCCATCTCGACCGCCTGCGCGGCTGCAAAAGTCCCCAACACAACAGCCCTGCGTCACCTCGGCAACCTTGAAGCGCGGGGCATGATTGTTCGCCGGGCGGATTCCGAAGACCGCCGGCGAT
>JAIERC010000234.1 GCA_019747165.1 Sphingomonas sp.
CGGTGTCGAGCGCGGCCTCGCCGCGTGATGCGCGGGCGACGAGATCGGGGAGGTTGTGATAGGCTTGCGGGCCGACAACGACATCGACCTTGGCGCGGCGGACAATCTCTTCGCCCTCGGCTTGCGCAACGCAGCCGGCCACCGCGATCATCGGGTTGTCGCCGTGTTTACGGATGCGGCCAATGTCCGAATAGACCTTCTCGGTGGCGCGTTCGCGGATGTGGCAGGTGTTGAGGATGACGAGATCGGCGGCGAATTGGTCGTCGGTCGCGGTCAGGCCTTGCGCTGTCATCAACTCGCCCATCCGATCGCCATCATAGACGTTCATCTGGCAGCCAAAGGATTTGACGTGGAAGGTTTTGGGGGGCGCGTTCATCGCGGCGGCTATAGCGGGGCGGGGCGGGCACGACAAATGGTCAGGCATGGGGGCGTGAAGGGAGCAAGAATTTGTTCGCGCGGAGGCGCAGAGACGCGGAGAAAAAGGAGGGGAGGGCTGATTGGGGTGATGGTGCCGTCAGGACTTCGTCGGGATGATTTGGGGCGCTTCGCGCATTGATTGCGTCACATCTCCGCGTCTCCGCGGCTCCGCGTGAACCTTTTTGGCGGGCGTGGAGGCGGCAAGAATTTGTTCGCGCGGAGGCGCGGAGGCGCGGAGAAGAAGGGAGGGAGGGCTGATTGGGGTGAGGGTGCTGACAGGATTTCGGCGGGGTGATTTGGGGCGCTTCGCGCATTTATTGCGCAACACCTCTGCGCCTCTGCGCGAACCGATCTTCCTAACGTTATTGCGTGGCAGCCGTGGCGTTTTGACCCGCCGCTTCCTTTTCCCACCAATCATGCCCGCGAAATGGCAGCAGCGGTGCGCCAACCCGTGCGGCCAAGGCGGTTTCGATCCGGCGGCGGCTTTCGGCGGCGATCGCCTTGCGGCCAGGATAATCGCGCGGGTGAAAGGGTTCGAGAAATTCGACCATCACCTTGAAGCTGCCCTTGCGCGACAGCACCCGAACGGCATTGTCCTTGCCGCTCTCGCTGCCCAGCCAGGCAATCTCATAGCCGGTATCGCCGCCATACCAGAGCAGCACGGGCTGGACCATCACGCCGGGCGGGGGCGGCTCGAGCACCTTGAGCATCGGCGTCTTGAACGGCAGCAGCGACTGGCCGTCTGTAGTGGTGCCTTCGGGGAAGACAGTGACGGACCAGTTGTCGGTTAGCGCATCCCGCAGCCGGTTGATCTGGTCGGCGACCCCCAGCCGGTCCTCCCGTTCGACAAACACGGTGCGATTCATCTTGGCAAGCGTGCCAACCACAGGGGCTGTTGCCAGTTCCGCTTTCGCGACAAAAGCCGTGCCGCTTGCGCTGGAGATCGCCAGAATATCGACCCAGCTGACATGATTGGCGATGTAGAAAACATCGCGCTTGAGCGGCACGCCCCTGATGCCGACGCGCGCGCCGCAGATCCGCGCTGCGGTGGTCATGAACAGCCGTGGCCAGGGCGAGGGCAGCCGAAGCAGCTGGAAAAGATAATGCGCCGGGATTGAGATCGCCGCAATCAACGCTAGGCCCAGCACGCGCCAGCCAAGCCGCATCCAGCCAATGACAGGCACAGGGCTTGGCTGCCCTGCCGCCGCTGCTTCACGCGCCGGAGTGGTGCGTGTGGCCAGCATCGCCGCAACCGGCGGGTCGCTCGCAATGGTCAAGTCTAGACCTTGCGGTCCAGCGCGACCCCGTACAGCTCCATGCGGTGGTCGACGAGCCTGAAGCCAAGCCGTTCGGCGATCTGCTTTTGTAATTGTTCGAGTTCGGGATCGACGAATTCGATTACTCGACCGGTTTCGACATCGATCAGATGATCGTGATGCGATTCAGGCGCCGGTTCATAGCGGGCGCGGCCATCGCCAAAGTCATGACGATCGAGGATGCCGGCCTCTTCGAACAGGCGCACGGTGCGATAAACGGTGGCGATCGAAATGCCCGGATCGATGGCAGAGGCCCGCTCATAGACTTTTTCGACATCGGGATGGTCTTCGGCATCGGACAGCACGCGCGCGATGATGCGGCGCTGCTCGGTTATCCGCAGGCCCTTTTCGTTGCACAGCGCTTCAAGATCGATTTTTCGCGCCATCCGCTCGTCTTTGTTTCCTGCCAGCCTATGGTCAGCCGTGTAGCGGCAATGGGCGCTGGGGGAAAGTGCCCCTCCCGCAATGGGGAGGGGCATATCGACACTGAGGCGATATCAGCCTTAGCGCGCGACCTTGCGACGCTTGGTACCGAGGCCAATTTTCTTGGCCAATGTGCGGCGCTGTTCAGCATAGTTGGGCGCGACCATC
>JAIERC010000411.1 GCA_019747165.1 Sphingomonas sp.
CCATTGCCGCCTTGCCGGAACGCGAAGCGCAGGTG
Source organism: Sphingomonas sp. (assembly GCA_019747165.1). Taxonomy (GTDB): domain Bacteria; phylum Pseudomonadota; class Alphaproteobacteria; order Sphingomonadales; family Sphingomonadaceae; genus Sphingomonas. Next base: position 36 of record JAIERC010000411.1, read on the forward strand.
ATCCAGCTTTATTATGTCGAGGAACTCAATCTCGAAGAAATCGGCCAGGTGCTGGGCGTAGGTCCGGCCCGAATCTGCCAGATCAAAAAATCCGCGCATGATCGGCTGAAAAAGGCGCTGACTCGGCTCATGTAGGGAGCCGCGCTCCCACCGCTTATCGGCGCGGGCGGGCCGCTTCGCTGGCGAGCTGCTCATAGGCGAGCCGCTGCAGGGCGAGCGTCACCCCCGGCGCCAGGCCGAGATCGTCGGCCGCAAGTTCCCCGACACCCAGGCTGCGCGGATCAAGCCCGGTCACGCGGCCAAAGATCAACAGCGCCTCCAGATAATAGCCATAGGCGCTGGCGTGATATTGATCATAGCTCCACAGATCGATCTGGCCAAAGCTGGTGCCGTCATAGGGATTGGGATCGGCCAAACCGGCGGCAAGGGCGCGGTTCCAGGCCTCACCGATCGGGATAACGCCGCGTATTTGTGGCGCTCCCGCGCGCGCTTGATCGGCCGCCCGACGCAAGTCAGTCGCCATCCGGTCGATCGGCTGGCCTGACCAGGGACTGCCAGGTTTGTAGACCAGATCGGCGCGCGACCAGGTCGCGCTCAGCTCGATATCGACGGCTGGGTTACGCGCGGCAACCATCTTTGCCAGCAATGCGGCATAACGAAGGTGGAGCCCCGGATTGCCCGGTTTGGCGCGGTCAAGCGTGCTGAAATCCTGAAGGATCACGACATCCCAGGCTTTGTCGATCAGCGCCCGTTTCTGGGTATAATGATACTCCAGCCCCATGCCGCTGACCGCCTCCACACTGACGGTATAGGAAAGCCCCGCCTGATCGGTGAAGCGCTTGAACAGCGCGGGCACGCCGCCAATGCCGTTTTTGTTGAGATCGGTGACCGTATCGGCGCGATACCGGCGAACTGGCGACAAGGCCCCAAAAGTGAAGCTGTTGCCGATAAACAGGATCGATCGCACCGGGACGGGTGCTGTTACTGGCCCAGTTGTGGGGCCTGCGATGGGCGGGGCGGCGGGCGGACTCGCGGCGGTCTGCTGCGCCGCAGCCGGTGTCACCGCCAGCGCAAGCGCCAAGGCGATCATCAGGACCCGTGCCGTCATTGCCTCACCTCCCCCATCGCATTGTCGATCGACTCCAGCGACATCGCTTGCCCCGACGCCAGCACCGCCGCCAGCCGATCACGGTCAAGCCCGCCTTCCCAGCGTGCGACGACGATCGTCGCCACGGCATTGCCCATGAAGTTCGTCAGGCTGCGGCATTCGGACATGAAGCGATCAATCCCCAGGATCAGCGCCATACCCGCAACCGGCACCGTCGGCACGATCGACAGCGTGGCCGCCAGCGTGATGAATCCCGCCCCCGTCACCCCCGCCGCCCCTTTCGAACTCAGCATCGCGACGCCGAGCAGCGCGAGCTGCTGATCAAAGCTGAGCGGGACATTTGTTGCCTGGGCGATAAACAGCGCCGCCAGCGTCATATAGATATTGGTGCCATCAAGATTGAACGAATAGCCAGTCGGCACGACCAGCCCGACAATACTGCGGTCGCAGCCCGCCGCCTCCAGCTTGCCGATCAGGCTGGGCAAGGCGGCTTCGGACGACGACGTACCCAGCACCAGCAGCAGCTCGGCGCGCAGATAGACGATCAGTCGGATCACCGAAAAGCCATGTGCCCAGGCGACGGCGCCCAACACCACCAGCACGAAGACGAGCGAGGTGAGGTAAAAAGTCGCGACCAGCCCGCCCAAATTGGCTAGCGTCCCGATCCCGAACTTGCCGATTGTGAAGGCAATCGCACCGAACGCGCCGATCGGGGCTAGCCGCATCAGCATCGCCACCAGCCGAAAGATAACCAGCCCCAGCCGATCGACCAGATCCAGCACCGGGGCGGCAGGTTTGCCCACCAGCGACAGCGCGATCCCGAACAAGATCGCAACAAACAGCGTTTGCAGGATCGATCCATCCGTGAGCGCCGAGGCGAGCGTTGTCGGGATGATGTCGGTCAGGAAACCGATCACTGATGTGTCATGCGCCTTGTGGACATAATCGGCGACCGCGCCGGGATCGAGCGTTGCCGGATCGATATTCAGTCCCCGCCCCGGCTGGACCAGATTGGCGACGGCCAACCCCAAGAACAACGCGCCGCTGGACACCACCAGAAAATAGCCAAACGCCTTGGCCGCAACCTGGCCGACACCGGCAATATCCCGCATGCCGGCAATCCCGCTGACCACCGACAGGAAGATCACCGGGGCAATCACCATTTTGACGAGCTTGATGAACGCATCGCCA
>JAIERC010000439.1 GCA_019747165.1 Sphingomonas sp.
AGCACCGGCCGATTGTGACTAGCGACCCGCCGATCATGACTTCATTAAACAAATTTGCCGTGGTGCTGCTGTCGGGCGGGCTAGATTCGATGGTCGCGGCCGCGCGCGCGCATGAAGCCGGGTTCCGGCTGTTGGCGCTCTCGGTCGATTATAATCAGCGCCACCGTGTCGAACTTGCTGCGGCGCGGACCATTGCGCAGGCGTTAGGGGCGGAACGCCATATCGTGTTGCCGCTTGATCTTGCCGCCTTTGGCGGATCGGCACTAACCGCAGATATCGCCGTACCCAAACAGGGCGTCGGGCCAGGCATCCCGGTGACCTATGTGCCCGCGCGCAATACAATTTTTCTGAGCCTGGCCCTGGGCTGGGCAGAGGCAGCCGGGGCGCATGATCTGTTCATCGGGGTCAACGCGCTCGATTATTCGGGCTATCCTGATTGCCGGCCTGAATTCATTGCCAGTTTTGAAGCGATGGCGGCGCTCGCAACCCGCGATGGCGTTGAGGGGCACGGCTTTACCGTCCACGCGCCCTTGCAGCACATGACCAAGGCGGAAATCGTCCGGGAAGCCGATCGGCTGGGGCTCGACGCCGCCATGAGCTGGTCCTGCTATGATCCGGCCCCCGGCGGCATTCATTGTGGGCTGTGCGACAGCTGCCGACTGCGCCAACGCGGGTTTGACACCGCCGGGATTGCAGACCCGACCGCCTATGCCGTCCGGCCATGAGCTATGCCGTCAAGGAGATGTTCCTGACCCTGCAGGGCGAGGGGGTTCATAGCGGCAGGCGCGCGGTGTTCATCCGCTTTGCCGGCTGCAACCTATGGTCGGGGCGCGAAGAAGATCGCACTACCGCCGTCTGCCGCTTTTGCGATACCGATTTTGTCGGAACAGACGGGGCAGGGGGCGGCCGCTTTGCCGATGCTGCCGTGCTCGTTGATGCGGCAATCCAGCACTGGAACGGGCCGCGCACAGCGCGGTTTGTCGTTTTGACCGGTGGGGAACCGATGCTCCAGGTCGACGACGCGATAGTCGATTCGCTTCACGCTGCTGGTTTCATGATCGCGATCGAAACCAACGGCACGCTGCCGGTCCACCCGGGGATCGATTGGGTGTGCGTCAGTCCAAAGGCTGGCAGCGTTGTCGTTCAGCAAACGGGCAATGAACTCAAATTGATCTGGCCCCAGCCCGGCAGCGATGTTGATGTGATTGCCAGCTGGGCCTTTGATCATTTCCTGGTCCAGCCGCTCGACAGCGAAGCGGCGGCGGCCAATCAGGCCGCCGCGATCGATTTTGTGCTGGCACGGCCCAATTGGCGGCTATCGCTCCAGACGCACAAGCAGCTGGGGCTTCGCTAAACCGCGAAAAATGCCTGCCTTAATAGGCGTTCGGGCACTTCCGATAATCGAACCTGTCGTTTTTCCAGCAGATCGGGTCCATCCGCATTACGGCAATGGTCTCCATCGAATTGCGCCCTGCGAATCGTTGTTCGCCACGCGCGACCAAGCTGTTGCGTAATTCGCGCAGCCGATTTTCTGCGAGTTTGTTAAGCTCACCGCGCGGCGTGAAAATCGCATCCCGGGCTACCATCGCAGCGGTCTGGCAGAAATTATATTGTGCATAGACGGTCGTGAAGCTCGAATAGACTCGCGTTTGATATTTATCGAACTCTGTGGTCGCCTTGGCCTTGGCTTTGTTCATCCGGGCAAAATATTTGCCCAGCCGGTCAAAAGAGCTGGCCAACTCTACGCGGTGGTCAGCCAATACAGCGTTATAGGTTGGCGCGGTCAGCAGGATTGGCGCGAAATCGCAGCCAAGCGCCGACACGTTGAGCGCGGCCCGCAGCGACCAGACCATCCCGGCCCGCAATTCATCCGGCGTGGCATTTGGCAGCGGCACGAACAGCCCTGGTTCGTCACCGCGAACGGGTTCGCCGGAAAAATCCGGATTTTTCATGAAAAACTGCGCGGTCGCCGGGCTTGGCGCAATGACGCCAATCGCCATGACGAGCAAAAAAATCGAACGCCACATGAACGCATTACCTCGCTAAATATTTCCTGCGCCTCTAACGGATTTTCGCAGGCGTCCAACCCCTTTTGCCGGGGCATCCCAGCCAATTTGGCACTGATTGGTTAAACTGCGCCAAATGCGCGGCAGTCTGTTTGGATGTTTTCGCGAATGCGCGCCCAAATTCTATCTGTGCCCATGGGCTGATTTCGGCGCGGCGCTGCGTTGATTGCCAGCCCACTTTACCCCGAATCGAAAGGGGCCGCCCGGCTAACCGGACGACCCCCTCGATATCGCATGGTTGCCAGGGGCAACCAAGGCGACGCTCAAATTAC
>JAIERC010000021.1 GCA_019747165.1 Sphingomonas sp.
AGATGTTCGACGTCGCCTTTTCGCGGCGGATATGCTGTTCGCGCGTGCTGAGCGTCAGCACGAAGCCGCGCTTGCCATTGGCGTCCACAGTTTCGCCGCACAGCCGACCCGGCATTTGGCGGAGATATTTCTCCTTGCAGCCGAACAGGCCGACATAGGGGCCGCCAAATTGCAGGCCGACGCCAATCGACTGACCTTCGCCTACGACGATATCGGCGTCCATTTCGCCGGGCGACTTGATCGCGCCCAGCGCGACGGGCTCGGTCACGACCGCGATCAGCAGCGCCTTTTTGGCGTGGCATGCGTCGGCCAGCGGCTGGAGATCAGCGATACGGCCAAGGATGTCGGGATATTGCACGACCACGCACGATGTGTCGCTGTCGATGGCGGCGATCAGTGTTTCGATATCGGTATCCGGCGTCAGCATTGGCAGCGATGTTTCCAGCACGTCGCCGGTATATTTCGCCATCGTCTTGGCGACTGACACATAATGCGGGTGCAGCCCCGAGGAGAGGATCGCCTTGCCCCGCTTGGTGATCCGTCGCGCCATGCCGATCGCTTCCCAGCACGCGGTCGAGCCATCATACATTGACGCATTCGCGACATCGGTGCCGAGCAGCCGCGCGACCTGGCTCTGAAATTCGAACAGCATTTGCAATGTGCCCTGCGCGATTTCGGGCTGATACGGCGTGTAGGCGGTCAGGAACTCGCCGCGCTGGATCAAGTGATCGACCGACGCAGGGACATGATGGCGATACGCCCCGCAGCCAAGAAAGAAGGGCACCTGCCCCGCGACCATATTCTGCCGCGCCAGCGCCGACATATGCCGCTCAACCGCCATTTCGCTGGCGTGCATCGGCAGGTCATGGATCGGCCCGTCGAGCCGGGCGGATTCAGGCACATCGACAAACAGATCATCAATCGACGCCGCGCCGATGGTGGCGAGCATCGCTTTGCGATCGGTATCGGTAAGGGGCAGGTAACGCATTTTTGAATTCCTGAGCTTCGTCGCCCCAGCGAAAGCTGGGGCCTTCATGGGCAGGCGGCTCTCACCCTTCCAAGAGGTGCCAGCTTGCGCTGGCATGACGGCATTGTGCGTATGAGGTTCTAAAGCTTGGCGACGAACGCTTCGTAGGCGACTTCGTCCATCATGCCCTCGACCTCGCTCGGGTCGCTTAGTGTCAGCTTGAAGAACCAGCCATCGCCCTCGGGATCTTCATTGACGAGACCGGGCGTGTCGGCGAGCGCGGCATTGCCCTCAATCACCGTGCCCGACACCGGCGAATAGACGTCAGACGCGGCCTTGACCGATTCGACCACAGCGGCTTCGTCGCCCTTGGTCAGCTCCTTGCCCTCTTCAGGCACGTCAACGAACACGATGTCGCCCAGCTGTTCTTGGGCATAGTCGGTAATGCCGACGGTGCCGATATCGCCGTCAAGCTCGACCCATTCATGATCTTCAGTGAAATAGCGGCTCATGCGGTGCCTCCTTTAACGGACATAACGGTGGGGGATGAAAGGCATCGCGGTGACGATGCCGGTGTGAGTCTTGCCACGCTGGGCAAGCGTGATTTTGGTGCCGGGCGCCGCCATCGATAGCGGCACATAGGCCATTGCGATCGGCGCGCCGACGCTGGGGGCAAACCCGCCCGACGTGACTTTGCCGACTTCGGCGCCGCTCGCGTCAAGCACTGTCGCGCCTTCGCGCACCGGCTGTTTGCCTTCGACGAGCAAACCGACGCGCTTGAGCGCGGGGCCGGACTCGCGCTCGGCGAGGATGCGCTTGGCACCGGGGAAATTAGCTTCCTCGCGCCGCCGCTTCGACAGCGCAAAGCCGAGATCGGCCATGATGGGCGTCGTTTCTGGGTCAAGGTCATGGCCATAGAGCGGCAGTCCCGCCTCCAGCCGCAGCGAATCGCGCGCGCCAAGGCCAATCGGCTTCACTTCGGGTTCGGCGCAGAACAGATCAGCGATCATCTCAGCCGATTCGGCGGGGATCGAGATTTCGAACCCGTCCTCCCCGGTATAGCCCGATCGGCTGATCCAGGCGTCGACGCCCGCGATCTGAAAATTACCGCCTTTCATGAAGACCAGCGCATCAAGCGGCCATTCGCCCGTCGTATGGCGCTTGAGCACGGCAAACGCCCTTGGCCCCTGCAGCGCCAGCAGCGCGCGATCATCGAGATGATTGATCGTTACCGCGTCGGGCAGGCTTTCGCGGAGGTGCGCGATATCATCATATTTCACCGCGCCGTTGACGACCAGATAAAGGCTGTCGGGCCAGCGCGCGAACATCAGGTCATCAAGGATGCCGCCATTCTCGTCGAGCAGCAGCGAATAACGCT
>JAIERC010000098.1 GCA_019747165.1 Sphingomonas sp.
TCGCGATCAATCTGGTTGCCGGTCGGGAAGGCGTAATCGCCGATATGGACAAAGCCATAGCGATCGTAAAAGCGCTGGGCGCGCGGGTTATTCTCCCAGACGGTCAGCACTAGCGCGGTCGCGCCCCGCCCGCGCGCCGTGTCGATCGCCCATTGCATCAACGCTTGGGCAACGCCGTGGCCGTGCCAATCGCTGGCAACATAAAGCTGGCTGAGCTGCGCTGCGCCGGGGATGATCGCGGGATCATCGAGCGTCAGTGCCGACAGCTTCAGATAACCGACAATTGCCTCCCCTGAGCAAGCCAAGTGAAAATGATGCGCTGGGTCAGCCAAATGCCGGATCAGCGCGCCGTCCGCGCCATAGGCATCCGCAACATAAAGCGCGATGTCTTCGGCACTGGCCGAATGTTCGAAGGTCTCCAGCCAGATTTTGCGGGCCATTGCGTCGAGCGCCGGGCCATCCTCAAGCGTTGCGTCGCGATAGGTGATGCGGGTGTCAGTCATGCAAAGCCTGCGGGTTGGGGCCAATTGGCGGCGGTGATGGCGATTGCCTTGAACAGGCGGCCCATCTGATCGGACGCGACCAGCCGGTCGCGATCGGCGCGGACCGAATCGCCCAGCACAGCCGCGCGCGCGTCGATGCCGAGCGCGATCAGCAATGCACCCTGATCGACCGGGCCAAAACTGGTCGCCTCTTCGGCCTCTGCAGCGGCGCAGAGCGTGGCGAAATCGACATGCGCGGTCAGATCATGCGCGCCTGGCGCCTCAAACGGGTTGGCATAGGCACCCGCGCGCATGGCCTGCAGCGTGTCGCCGATCGCTGGACCCTGATAGCCATAATCGATCGTCAGCATCGCGCCGCCTTGTCGCGCGATCCGGCCCGCGAGGTCGCGCATCACCGCAACGCTCGCTGGCGAGGTTTCGATCACTGATCCCGGCGCTGCGTCGCGCAAGGTCGGCGGCAGGATCGCCTCGGGCACCTGCCTTCCAGCGATTGGCAGGAACAGCGTGTCCTGGCAGGCGACCAGCCGTTCATGCCACCCGTCCGCGCCACGCACGAGCTGACGGATCGGCAGCGCGTCGAAAAATTCATTGGCGACCAAAAGCAAGGCGATGTCGCCTGGCAGCGTGGTTGTGTCGTCATGCCAGATCGCGCCGGGCAAGCGTTCGGCCTGGGCGCTGCGCAAGGTCGGACTGGTTTCGACGAAATGGACCGCTGGCACCAACCCCGCCTTTGCCATCGCCCGCAGTGCATCGGCTGCCAAGGTGCCGCGCCCCGGCCCCAGTTCGACATAAGCAGCAGCGGGACGTCCGGCGCGATCCCATATATCGGCGAGCCAAAGCCCGATCAGCTCGCCGAACATCTGGCTGATCTCTGGCGCGGTGGTGAAATCACGGCCGAGCGGATCGCGCGTGGCATAATAATGCGCGTTGGCTGCCGCCATATATTGGGCGAGCGAAATTGGCCCCGCCAGCGTGATCGCGCGGGCAAGGCGTTCAGGCAAGGGCGCATCGATCACCGCTGCATCCATCTCAGGCGACGCTTTCGCCCCCGGCGATTGGCTCGACGCGCTGCCGCCGCCGCTTCGATGTGGCGATCAAATAGGCGCCGCCCAGAATCATCGGGAGGCACAGCCATTGGCCCATATGCAGCCCGGTGCTTTCCGCAAAGGCGCGCAATTGTTCATCGGGCTCGCGGAAAAATTCGACGATGAACCGCGCCGTGCCAATGCCGGCCAGCGCAATCCCGGTCAGCCGACCGGGATCGTACCGCGCCTTGGTCCGCCAGAAAAAATACCAGAGCAGGGCAAACAGGGCGACGCCTTCCAACCCTGCCTCATAAAGCTGGCTGGGATGGCGGGCGATATCGTCGCCGGTGCGGGGAAAGATGATCGCCCAGGGAACATCGCTGGGTTTGCCGTACAGCTCGCCATTGACGAAATTGGCGATTCGGCCAAAGAACATGCCGAAGGGCGAGGCGCACGCCACATAATCCAGGACGCGCAGCAGGTTCAGCTGTTGTGACCGCGCGAATAGCATCATCCCAATTGTGGTGCCGATAACCCCACCATGGAAAGACATGCCGCCTTCCCACAGCCTGAAAATTTGGAGCGGGGTGAGCAGCATGGCGGGCTGGTAAAACAGCACATAGCCGATTCGGCCGCCCAGAATGATCCCCAAAGTCGCATAGAAAATCAGATCATCGACATGACGCCGTGCCATCGGCGCACCGGGCTGCGCGACCAGCCGCAGCAGATACCACCAGCCAACGATGATGCCGGCGATATAGGCAACCGAATACCATTTCAGGCTGAACCACCCGATCCGAAAGATCGTGTCGTTCAATCCC
>JAIERC010000134.1 GCA_019747165.1 Sphingomonas sp.
AGCGGCTGGCCTGGCTGACGGGGTTTCAGGGATCGGCCGGGACGGCAGTTGTACTGCCCGAGGCCGCGGCGATCTTCACCGATGGGCGCTATACGCTGCAGGTGCGGCAGCAGGTTGATGGCGATCATTGGGCCTATATTGGTGTGCCGCAGACCAGCGTGGCCGGTTGGCTGGGCGATCATGCCAGCCAGGGTGCACGCATCGGTTACGATCCCTGGCTACATACCCGCGCCTGGGTGCAGGAAGCGAGCAAGGCGCTGGCCGAGCGTGGTGCCGTGCTGGTGCCCGTCGATACCAATCCGGTCGATGCGGTTTGGCCCGATCGCCCGGCCCCGTCCACTGCGACACTGAGCGTGCAAACTGACGATCAAGCCGGGCAGTCATCGGCGCAGAAGCGCGCCGGGATTGCCGACTGGTTGGCCGCGCGCAAGGCCGATGCCGTGGTGCTGACCGCGCTCGATTCAATCGCCTGGGCGTTCAACATCCGTGGCAAGGATGTCGATCATACCCCCGTCGCGCTCGCCTATACGATCGTCCAGGCCGACGGCACTGCCGATCTGTTCATCGCGCCTGAAAAGCTGACCGACGCCGTCCGCCAACATCTCGGCAACGCCATTCGCGTGCGCGATCGCAGCGACTTTGCCGCAGCGCTTGCCAGCTATGCGGGTAAGCGCGTTGCCGCCGATCCGGAACGCGCGGTGGCCGCGATTTTCGATGCGCTCGACGCAGGCGGCGCAAGCGTGCTGGCGCAGCGCGACCCGGTGGTGTTGGCCAAGGCGCTCAAAAACCCAGTGGAAATCGCCGGTCACCGATCAGCGTCCGCGCGCGACGGTGCGGCGCTTGCCCGCTTTCTCCGCTGGGTAGAGGCGGAGGCGCCCAAGGGCGGCCAGAGCGAACTGAGCTGCGCCGCCAAGCTGCTCGAATTTCGGCAGGCATCGGGCGTGCTGCTCGACACCTCATTCGATACGATTTCGGCGACCGGCGCGCACGGCGCGAGCCCGCATTACCGGGTTGATGAAGAATCGAACGCGCCGCTTGAACTTGGCCAGCTTTATCTGGTCGATTCGGGCGGGCAATATCAGGACGGCACCACCGATGTAACGCGCGTGCTGCCGATCGGTCCGCCCACCGCTGAGATGCGCGATCGGTTCACGCGCGTGCTGAAAGGGCATATCGCGCTGGCCAACGCCGTCTTCCCACACGGCACCAATGGTGGCCAGCTTGATGCGTTCGCACGGCGCCCGCTTTGGGAAGCGGGGCTCGATTATGCGCACGGGACTGGGCACGGCGTCGGCGCCTATTTGTCGGTGCATGAGGGCCCCCAGCGGATCGCCACCCCCAATTACCCCGGTGGCGGCCCGTCAGAGCCTCTGCGCGCGGGCATGATCATTTCCAACGAGCCCGGCTACTACAAGGCAGGGGAGTATGGCATTCGGATCGAAAACCTGATCCTGGTTGAAAACCGCGATTTGGTGGGTGCCGAAGCACCGATGCTGGGCTTCGAAACGCTGACCTTTTGCCCGATCGAGCGATCCCTCATCATGCCCGAAATGCTGACGGCAGCCGAGGCGCGCTGGCTGAATGCCTACCACGCCCGCGTTTTTGAGGTGTTGGGTCCGCAAATGCAGGGCGACGACCTGGCCTGGCTCGAGCAAAAATGCGCGCCAATTTGATGGAGGGAATCCCGGCATGCCATCGTTGCTAACGACCCCCATCCACCTTGGCCTCGGGGCAAAGGCCGATGTGCAGCCCGATTTCACCGGCATGGCCTGGTATGCCGATTATGCAGCGCGAACTGCCGCCGATGGCAATGAAGGGCGGCTGGTGACGATGTATCGCTTCACCGAAAATTGGACGTCCTGGGAGATGCACCCCAGCGGCGACGAAGTGGTCGTATGCGTAAGCGGGGAAATGACACTCCATCAGGAAATGGCCGACGGCAGCACTGCGACGGTGACGATCGGGCCAGGCGATTATGCGATTAATCCGCCTGGAGCGTGGCACACCGCCGACATTGCGGGCGAGGCAATCGCTCTGTTCATCACGGTCGGCATGGGGACGGCGCATCGTCCGCGTTGACTGGCGCTTCAGCCGCCAGATCGCGCGCGCGGCCCTTGCGCTTCTTCAGATTGGCTCGCAATTGGGCAGCCAACCGCTCGGCACGGTCTTGCTTGTCAGACATCTTCACCGCTTACGCGGCTATACCCGGTACTGACAAGCTTGCCTTGACAAGCGCCGCCGCGTCAGACCATAGGCGCGCTCCCGCCTCAAAAAGCGGCGAAATGCTGCCGTAGCTCAGTGGTAGAGCGCATCCTTGGTAAGGCTGAGGTCGTGAGTTCAATCCTCACCGGCAGCAC
>JAIERC010000110.1 GCA_019747165.1 Sphingomonas sp.
GGGGTCCATCGCCACATGGGCGCTCTCTCCGCCGCCGATGTCATACCAGTCCCGGATGCCGATGCCGTCGCCAAAGGTACGGCTCTTGATCTTGACCGAGGTGTTGTCCTGCTGACCACCATAGAGATTATAGGGAAAGGCATTATCGGTGATGACGCGGTAAAATTGTGCGGTCGGCTGGTTTAGCGGCGTCGACCAGGATTTGCCGCCGTCATACGTAACGCTCGCGCCGCCATCATTGCCATCGATGAGCCATTCCGAATGCGCAGGATTGATCCACATCGCATGATTGTCGCCGTGCGGCTGTTGCATGCGGGCAAAACTCTTGCCGCCGTCGATTGATTTCAGCAGCGGGGCATGCAGCACGTACACCGTGTCGCGCTGTCGCGTGTCGGCCACGACATCGGTGTAATAAGCGGATCGTTCGCTCATCACGTGGCTGTCGTTGATCAGGGTCCAGGATGCTCCGGCATCGTCGGAACGAAACAGTCCCCCCACGCCGGGCTTGCTCTCGACCAGCGCATAGAGTCGGTTCGAATCAGTACCTGAAACAGCGATGCCCGCGCGACCGATATCAGTTGGCAGTCCCTTGCGCATGGGCATCCAGTGTTCGCCTGCATCGACGCTCTTGTAGAGACCCGAATGAGGCCCGCCGCTGTTGATCTGATAGCCGTGCCAGGGCTTTTGGCGATGTTCCCACATCGTGGCATAAAGCACCGACGAATTCTTGGGATCGGCCGTCAGGTCGCTCGCGCCGGTATCGGGCGTGCCTGCAAGCACCAGCTTCCACGTCTTCCCGCCATCGCCGGATTTGTAGACGCCGCGGCCATCTTGCGGCCCCCATGGGCTGCCTTGCACCGCGACAAAGACGATGTCGGGATTGCTGCGATCGACGACGATGCCGGCAATCTGGCGACTGTCCTTCAGACCGATATGGGTCCAGGTCTTGCCAGCATCGGACGATCTATACATCCCGTCGCCAGACGCAAAGGTCTCGATGCGCACAGCGCTTTCGCCGGTCCCCACATAGAGGATATCGGGATTGGACGGCGCCACGGCAATCGCGCCGATCGTACCTGTATGGAAATAGCCGTCCGAGATATTTGTCCAGGTCGTGCCGCCGTCGATCGTCTTCCAGACGCCGCCGCCCGTTGCGCCCATGTAGAACAGATGTTCGTCCTGCGGCACACCGGCGACCGCGGTGACGCGCCCTCCGCGAAACGGGCCAATGTTGCGCCAGGCGAGGCCCTTGAGATCATCCGGGTCAACCGCTTGAGGCGCGGTATTTGCTGGCGGTGGCGATGGCGTTTCCCTTGAAAAGCCAGGCGTCGCGAACATCAGAAGCGCAGCGGCTGTGGCCATTCTGGCCCATGGAGAAACGATGTTCGGCATTGCACTCTCCCCCGTGTCATTGAACCTGCGTTTTGTCTCCGGCCGCGCCCAGGGTTACTGCCAAATTGCGGGTTCAGATCGGCCAATGGATGTTTAGCGACATCAGTCTTTGCCCCGAGGACAAGCACATATTTCAAATTGCTTTAACCATAAACTATCATGCTACATCCAGATTGCAATTGGTGAGGCGGGCTTTGTCAGACTAGGCGGCAGGCGGCGCCGATCGGTGATAACGGACGCGGATGCGCTGGCTACGCGACTGGCGCTGGCACCCCGATGCGATGTAGGTGAAGCTCAACGGCGACACGGTCTCCCGCTGACACGCCGTCGATCATGAGGGAGATATCCCCGAGAGCCACGTCACCCGGACACGCAACAAAGATGCGGCGCTAGCCTTAATCAAGAGGCCGCTGGAGCGCCAAGGCTCGCCTGAGGCAATCGGCACCGACGGGCCGCGCTCCTAAAAGGTCGCGATTAATGACTGGGCAACGCCGGGAAGCGGCCAGCGCACTCCAGTTGGACGAATGGCCGGCTTTTCTTGATTAACGCCCTAAGGCGGGCCTGTGGGGGCGCGCGCGTGTTGGCGGCGCGCGCCCTATCGAGCGGCGAAGATCAGTTTTTCGCCTTGTCGACCAGCTTGTTGGCGCCGATCCACGGCATCATCGCGCGCAATTCAGCGCCCACCTTTTCGATCGGGTGTGCCGCCGCTGCCTTGCGCGATGCCTTGAGTTCGGGCTGGCCGGCGCGGTTGTCGAGCACGAAATCCTTGACGAAGCGCCCTGCCTGGATGTCGGCGAGCACGCGCTTCATCTCGGCCTTGGTTTCCGCGGTGATGATGCGCGGACCGGTTTTGATGTCGCCATATTCGGCGGTGTTGCTGATCGAATAGCGCATATTGGCGATACCGCCTTCATACAGCAGATCGACGATCAGCTTGGTTTCGTGAAGGCATTCGAAATACGCCATCTCAGG
>JAIERC010000252.1 GCA_019747165.1 Sphingomonas sp.
TGGTGGAATGATGCCAGCGTTTACCGCGTGCAGGATAATTATGTCACGCAATGGGGCGACGCGACCGAATCGAAGCTGGCGGCTGCCGGGATCGTTTTGGCACCGCCCGCCGAATATGAATGGCCAGCAGCCGGCCCCCCGCTGACAGCCAACCCTTATCGGGACGCTTATGCCAGCGTCACGGGCTTTTCAGCCGATGGCTGGCCGCTGGCGGGCGATGGCAAGCAGCAATGGCTGCCGCATTGTTATGGCATGGTTGGCGTGGCGCGTAATCTGGCCCCTGATACCGGCACGGGCGGGGATCTTTATGCGGTGATCGGCCATGCCCCGCGGCATCTCGATCGGAATATTGCGGTCGTGGGTCGGGTGATTGAGGGGATGGCAGCGCTATCGGCGCTGCCACGCGGGACCGGCGGCGGGCTGGGGCTGTATGAAAACCCCGCGCAGCGCGTGCCGATCGTCCGGGTCACGATTGCCAGCGATGTACCGGCCGAAAATCGCCCGCATTTTGAATTTATGAAGCCGACTTCGCCCGATTTTGCGCGCTATCTCGAAGGCCGGGCCAATCGCCAGCCGCCCTTTTTCACCGTGCCAGCGCATGCGGTGGATTTGTGCAATTTGCCGGTGCCGGTGCGTGCCGTGAAGCGTTAAGCTGCCAAGTCGCCAAGCGGTAGGGGGCTTATTTGCCGACCCAGTCGGCAACCTCGGCGGCGACGCGGTTGGCGGCGGCATTGATTGCTTCGCTGCAGTTTTCCGGGGTGACGCTGCCAATCGGGGTGCGCGCTTCGAAGCGGCGTTTTTCAAAAATCTTGGCATCGGTGCGGCTAAGCGTTGCATCATAAGTGACGACCGCTTCGCTGGTTTCGGCGTCGATGCCGAAATTGCGCAGCTCGCCGCCCAAATGGGCACCAGGATCATAGAGCGACTGGGCCGGAGTCAGCACCACCCGGCCAGTCTTGGCGCCGATTGTGTCAGCGAGCAGCCGGGCGAAGAGCCGAGCGGGCGGCTCAGCCCATTGCGCGTCCTTCACATAGGCAATCGAGGTTGGCGATGTCTGCACCGGGACATGCGCGGTGGCAATGGCGGCGGGAACGCTGGGCAGCTGGATGGTGATGGTGCTGGCGTTGGCCGAATTGCTCGTTTGACCTGGGGTTAACGGGGTTGCCGCCGTCAGCGTGAGCAAGGTCGGCGGCGCTGGCGCCCCAAAGCTGATACAGCCAGCGAGGGTCGCCATCGCCAAACCGGCGGGCAAAAGCTTGATCGATCGGACAATCATGGCGGGCCTCATTTTTTCGGTGCTTTGGGCGTTTTGCCGGGGGTGTAGACGGGCAATTTGGGCGCGCCCAGGATCGAGCCTGCGCCGCCCTGATCAATTTTTTCGGCAACCGATGTGAGGGCCGCAGCCATCACGCGCAAATCATGCACCAGCTGACCAACCTCAGGCACGGTCTGCTTAGAGAAGGTTTGCACGCCGGGCCGGGCATCGCTGACCAGGCCATCGAGTTGCTCAAGACTATGCTGCGCTGAGGCGATTGCCTTGTTGAGATTGGCGGCTACCGGTTTAATGTCGCTTTTCAGCAGCCCATCCGCTGAATTGGCAAGCTGTGTGATGGCAGCCGCGGCCTCCCCGGTTTGCTTGATCGTCTTGCGGGTCTCGGCGATCGTCTCGCCAAGATCGCCCGAATGGTCGGCCAATGCTTTGGTGACGCGATTGGTGTTTTCCAGGATTCCCGTGATTGATGCGACATTTTTGTCGGACAGCACTTCGGTCAACCGATCGGCCAGTTGAGAGAGCCGTTCAAGCAATTGTGGCGCAGAACTGAGCAGGGCGCCCAGACCGCCCTGACGGGTCGGGATGACGGGCACGCCGAAAGGGCAGGCGCTTTGCGGATTTTCAATCGGGCAGGTGATCGGCGGCGCATCCTTGACCGCCCCATCGAGCTGAACGGTGCTGGTGCCGGTGAAGCTGCTGGAAATGGACGCGGTGGTGCCGGTGACGACCGGCGTTTCATCGGTCACGCTGATCCGCACCCGCACGAATTTCGGGTCGCGCCTCCACACGGAGATGTCTTTCACCTGACCAGACGGCACCCCGGAAAAGGCAACAGACGATCCCTTCGCCAGCCCATCGACCGATTGTTTGAAAAAGATGTCGAATTCGCGTTCGCTGCCCCCGTTCAGGCGCGCCAGCCAGACCAGAAACAGCGCGAGCATGATGAGTAAGATCAGCACCACAGAACCGACAAGGACATGGTTGGAGCGGGTTTCCATCAGTCGATATTCCCTGGCTTTGCGGCGATCATGGTGCGCCGATCGGCGCTTTCCTTGGTCGCGGTTGCAGCACGGCCGCGTGGCCCGTTAAAATATTCCTGGATCCATGGAT
>JAIERC010000370.1 GCA_019747165.1 Sphingomonas sp.
TGGGGATTACTGACAATCTCGTCCGCATCTCGATCGGGGTTGAGGATGCCGATGATCTGATCGCCGATTTCGATCAAGCGCTGGCGGCGATCTGAGGGCCAAGGGACATCGCCGCACCGACGGCGGCGATGTCAGGGCTGGAGCGGGAGGACTTTGGTTTGGATCAACCCAAACCCCGTTCGCCCTGAGCGAAGTCGAAGGGCAGGCGGAGCGCTTGGGCTTCGACTTCCCCCGGACCTGATCCGGGGCCGAACGGGTCTGAGGTTGAAGCGACCTAACGTCATCCCACACTAAATATCCTGCACCAGCCGCCCGTATAATTCGGGGCGACGATCGCGGAAAAAACCAAAAGCGGCGCGGTGGCGCTTGACCCGGTCGATATCGAGCGTCGCCGTAATCACGCCTTCCTCTTCGCGGCCAAGCTCGGCCAGGATGTCGCCGCGCTCGTCGGTGATGAAGCTGGTGCCGTAGAATGTCTGGCCGTGTTCGTTGCCAATGCGGTTGGACGCCACCACCGGCACCACATTCGACACGGCATGCCCCACCATCGCGCGGCGCCATAGCCGGGCGGTATCAAGCCCTTCGTCATGCGGCTCGCTGCCAATCGCGGTCGGGTAGAACAGCAGCTGCGCGCCCATCAGCATCATCGCGCGGGCGGTTTCGGGATACCATTGGTCCCAACAAATGCCGACGCCCAGCGTCGTCTCCGCCGTGCCAGAGGGACCGGGCCACACTTTGAAACCGGTATTGCCGGGGCGAAAATAGAATTTTTCCTCATAGCCCGGCCCATCGGGGATATGGCTCTTGCGATAGACGCCCTGCACCGCGCCATCGGGGCCGATCATCGCCAGTGAATTATAGTGATGCGGGCCATCGGCTTCGAAAAAGCTGGTCGGGATGGCCACGCGCAGCTCAGCCGCCAGCGCCTGCATGGCCAGCACCGCCTTGTGCTCGGCCACCGGCTTGGCGGTGGCGAACAGGCCCTCATCCTCCACCCGGCAGAAATATTCGCCCTCGAACAATTCGGGCGGCAGGATCACCTGCGCGCCGCGCGCCGCCGCCTCGCGCACCAGCCGCGCGACATTGGCGATGTTCGCATCGATATCGGGGCCGAACGCAAGCTGCAGCGCGGCGACGGTGATTTCGGTCATGCTGGTCCTCGCTCGGTATCGTGATGAAGTCCTCATTCTGTTCGCCCTAAGCGAAGTCGAAGCCCCGGCGCAGCGCTTGCTCTTCGACTTCGCTCAGGGCGAACGGATGCGGGACAATAGGAATCCCGTGAAATGATTCCTACCCCGGAATCTGCTGGCTGATGCAGTGGAAGCTGCCCCCACCCGTCAGGATATGATCAGCGCGCTGGCCGATCACCTGGTGATTGGGGAACAGCGCGGCAAAGGCCGCTACCGCCGCCTCGTCGTTTGACGATCCATAGTGCGGCACGACCACCGCCGCATTGCCGATATAAAAATTCATATAGCTGGCAGGCACGATCTCCTCATCGTGCAGGATCCGCCCCGGCGATGGCACCCGAACCACCGCCGCCCCGAACGCCGCCGCCTTTTCAGCGGCGACCTGATAGACGCGCCAATTGGGGTCGTTGTCGCTGCCTTCGGGGATCGCCAGCAATCCCGGTGCCACGAACCGCGCGAGATTATCGACATGCCCGTCAGTATGGTCGTTGAGCAACCCGTCGCCCAGCCACAGCACATCGCTAAAGCCCAGGTCACGCTTCAAAAACTCAGCGACCATCGGCCGGGAGAAGCCGGGATTACGGTTGGGGTTGAGCAGGCATTGCTCGGTGGTGACGACCAGGCCGGTGCCGTCGCCGTCAATCGCGCCGCCCTCCAACACCCAGTTGCATTCTTCAACCTCAACCCGTCGCGTGCGCGCCAGCCGTGCGCCGATATCGTCATCGCCGGGCAAATCATATTTGCCGCCCCAGCCGTTGAAGCGGAAATCACGGGCATGATGCGGCGACACGAAGATCGGCGCGGTATCGCGCAGCCAGATGTCGCCGAACGGCTCGACGATCACTTCGGCAAAGGGGGCCATTTTCCGCGCGGCATCGCTCGCCTCGATATCGGCGGTGACCAGGATCACCTTTTCGCCCGCGCCGTCGGCATGGACAGCGCGGGCAAACGCCGTCACCTCCTCGCGCGCGGGGCCGATATCCTCCAGCCATAATTCAGGATGGCTGGGAAAGCCGATCCACACCGCCTTGTGGCGTGCCCATTCGGCTGGCTGAATCAGCTTCGTCATGCTCTGTTCGCGCCCTTATTGGCCAGCGCGCGACGTGTCGCGCACGCTGCGGAACTCCGCCGTCTTATACCAGTTTGGCCAGCTATTGCCGTCCGCCAATTGCCGCCCGAGCCGGTAATAAAGCGTCA
>JAIERC010000031.1 GCA_019747165.1 Sphingomonas sp.
CAGCTTCACGCCGCGGAGGACCGTATGAACGCCGTCACACCGATCAAGGCTGCGCCCGATACGATGGCGATTGCCACGGAAAACACGGTGCTGAGCCCGCGTTTTTACACCACCGATTTCGTGGCGATGGACAAGATCGACGTCACCCCGGTGCGTGCCGAATGGGATAGGCTGATCGCCGAAATGGTCGCCGATCCCAACAAGCTGCATTTCAAGCGCACCAGCCAGTTTGACGGGGTGATTGAAAGCCTGCCCGATGGCCTGCGCGAAGAGTTCATCGATTTCCTGGTGAGCTCGCTAACCGCCGAATTTTCCGGCTGCATCCTTTATGCCGAGATTCAGAAGCGCGCCAAAAACCCCGATATCAAGCAGCTCTTCCGGCTGATGAGCCGCGATGAGAGCCGCCATGCCGGTTTCATCAACGATACGCTGAAGGATGCCGGGATCGGCGTCGATCTTGGCTTCCTGACCAAGACCAAGAAATACACCTATTTCCGCCCGAAGTTCATTTTTTACGCGACCTATCTGTCTGAAAAAATTGGTTATGCGCGTTATATCACGATCTTCCGGCACCTCGCGCGCCATCCGGAACTGCGTTTCCACCCGATCTTCAACTGGTTCGAAGAATGGTGCAATGACGAGTTCCGCCACGGCGAAGCCTTTGCGCTACTGATGCGCAACGATCCCAAGCTGCTCACTGGCCTCAACAAGCTGTGGGTGCGTTTCTTCCTCGTCGCCGTTTACGCAACGATGTATGTCCGCGATCATAATCGCCCGCAATTCCACAAGGCCCTGGGCATTGATCCCAAGGATTATGATTTCCAGGTTTTCCGCGTCTGTTCGGAAATCACCAAGCAAGTCTTCCCGATGACGCTGCAAACTGACAACCCCGCCTTCCGCGCCGGGCTTGAGCGGATGCGCAAAATTGCTCTGGCGATCGACGACGCCAAAGCGCAGGGTGGAGTCATTGGCGCAATCAAGAAAGTCGGGTTGATCGGCGCGGCCGGGTTCAACTTTGCCCGCCTTTATCTCCATCCGGTCGACAAGAATGCACTGCCCGCCAATGTCCGGCTGGTGCCCGCCTGGTGACCATTCCGCCGCTCTTTTTTGCATTGTTGATGTGGTTCATCGGCACGGGCGCTGTGGTGTGGCTGGATAGCCGTCCGCAATCGACCTTTAAGACCAGCCATCGCATCGGGGCGCTGGTGGCGCTCCTCTCGATGATCATTGTGTTTGCCAAGAGCGACGATACTAGCTGGGCCGGCGCCTATATCGGCTTTGGTGCCGCGATCCTGATCTGGGGCTGGCATGAAATGGGCTTTTTGATGGGGTTTGTGGCGGGGCCATTAAAGACCCCCTGCCCGCCTGATGCCGTCGGCTGGGAACGGTTCAAGCTGGCGACCAACACCGTCATCCATCACGAAATCGCGATTGCTGCCAATCTGCTGCTGCTCGTGGCGATCACCTGGGGCCAGCCCAACCAATCGGCACCGCTCACCTTCGCGCTGCTCTTTGGCCTGCGGCTCAGCGCCAAGTTCAACCTGTTCTTTGGCGTGCCGAATTTAAGCGACGAGATTTTTCCAGCGCATCTGGCTTATCTCAAAAGCTATTTCGGTAAAAAGTCGATCAGCGCGCTCTATCCCGTTTCGGTGATTGGCTGTGCTGCCACGGCGATCTGGGCCTGGGTAAGCGCTGAAGCAGCGCCGGCGGCGAGTGGGCCGGCCGTGACCGCTACGTTGCTCGCAGGGCTTGCGGCCTTGGGGCTGGTAGAGCATATTTTCCTGGTACTGCCTGTTCGCGATGCGAAGATGTGGCGCTGGGCTTCAGCGTCTAAGCCGACGCCACCAAGTGCGGCAAAAGCCGCCATAATAGATTAGGATTTCGGGAAGGGGTATTTGATGGACTACGAGGCATTTTTCCAGTCCGAGCTCGATACGCTCAAGGACGATGGCCGCTACCGGACCTTCGCTGAGCTCGAGCGCAAGGCTGGCGCCTTCCCGCGGGCAAAACATCATACCGAAGACGGCGTGAAAGAAGTCACCGTCTGGTGTTCGAACGATTATCTCGGCATGGGCCAGCATCCGGACGTGCTCGCCGCCATGCACGACACGCTCGATAGTTGCGGCGCGGGCGCGGGCGGGACCCGCAATATTTCAGGCACCAACCATCATCACGTGCTGCTCGAAGCCGAACTCGCTGATCTGCACGGCAAGGAAGCAGCGTTGCTGTTCACCTCAGGCTATGTGTCGAACTGGGCGGCACTCTCGACGCTCGCCGCGCGACTGCCGAACTGCGTGATCTTCTCCGATTCGCTCAACCATGCCTCGATGATTGAGGGCATGCGCCACAGCCGCGCCGAGTGCCACCGCTTCAAGCATAGCGACCCCGCCGATCTCG
>JAIERC010000209.1 GCA_019747165.1 Sphingomonas sp.
GCGTTCATTTCGCGTTCGCCCCGCAGTTTAAGGATACGGTCGCCAGTGCAGCAGCCGGCGCGGCGATTGTGCGCGAACTTGGCGGCAGTTTCAGCGGGATGCCTCAACCAGTCGAGATATCCTATGGCGTTCGTCGCTTGGCACGCGAGGTGACATTGGCTCGTCCACTCGTCATCGGCAATATTTCGATCGACAAGATCCTGGTCCGAACGCGCGACTATGGCAGTGCCGAGTCGATTGCCGACCCCAGTGAAATCGCTCCCGAGGCAGCGGCCAAGGAAATCCTCGTCAAAGGCAAACGCCGCACGATGCCACCTTCCTACGTGGTCTATGTCGGCGCCGATGCCCTAAAGGGTTGCTCGTCGATTCGTTATGACAAGAACGCCGCCCTGATCACGCTTTCTTGCCGACCGGATTAATGGTGGCCTCCGTCTAAGCGCGGTTCTCCGTGCGCAGCGGCCGCGCCAGCAGCGCACCCACCACGTCGCGGACGGGCGCGCCTTCAAGCAGCGCGCATACCGCATCAACCACGGGCATATCCACCCCAGCCGCCTGCGCCGCCGCCTGCAGGACGGGCGCGGTAAAGGCCCCTTCGGCCACACTGACCTTACCCGCGAGCAAGTCCGCCGCCGAAAAGCCCTGCCCTAGACCGACGCCCAGTGAAAAATTGCGCGATGCTATCGACGAACAGGTCAGCACCAGATCGCCGAGCCCCGACAGTCCCGTCAGCGTTTCCGCCCGCGCCCCGCGCGCAAGCCCAAAGCGCGTCATCTCGGCAAAACCGCGCGCGATCAGCGCGGCGCGGGCGTTCTGGCCGAGTCCAGCCCCCTCCACGACACCGCAAGCAATCGCGAGCACGTTCTTCACCGCGCCGCCAATCTCGGCACCGATCACATCGCTGCTGAGATAGGGACGCAGCGCTGGCCCTGCGAGCCGTTCCGCCAGCCGCGCGCCAAGCGGCGCATCGGCGCAGGCGAGCGTCACCGCGGTCGGCATTCCTGCTGCCACCTCATGCGCAAAGGTCGGGCCCGATAGCACCGCAATCGGCGCGCCCGGATGCACCTGCGCGGCCACCTCGCCGACCAGCAATTGCGACCCCGCCTCAATCCCCTTGGCGCAGAGCACCAGCGGCGTGCGGCCGACCGCCGTTCCGGCCAGCACGGCGCGGACATGCTGGGCCGGCACCACTACCAGCAGCGCCTCGCACCCCGCTAAGGCGCTGAGGCTACCCGTGGCGCTGACGTCATGACGGAGCGGCACACCCGGTAAAAACAGCGTATTTTCATGATCTTGATTGATCGCCTCGACGACTTCAGGCTCGCGCGCCCAGAGCAGGACAGGATCGCCGGCATGCGCCGCAACCTGCGCCAGCGCGGTGCCCCAGGCCCCGCCGCCGATAACCCCTATGCGCATCGGTCAAGCCTCACGCCTTCACCCCCGCGCCGCGCACCGTTTCGGCTGACGGATCAAGCGGCCAGCGCGGCCGGGCGGCGACATCGAGCGGGTCGGTCAACCCGGCCGCAAAACGCTCGGCCCCAGCCCAGCCGATCATCGCAGCATTATCGGTACATAACCATAAGGGCGGCGCGACAAAGCGCAGGCCGTGCGCCGTGGCCAAGGTCACCAGCGACCCGCGCACCGCCTGATTGGCCGCCACCCCACCCGCCACCACGAGCGCGCTGACCCCGTCGAGCCCGACCAACTGACGCCGGGTGCGGTCGATCAGGCAATCAACCACCGCTTGCTGGAACGAGGCGGCGATATCCTCGACCCGATATTTGCCGCTTTCCTGCGCCCGCACCACCGCGCTTTTCAGGCCAGCAAAGGAAAAATGCGGCTCGCTTGACCCCAATAACGGGCGCGGGAGGGGCACCGCTTTGGCATCGCCGAGCAATGCCGCCTGCTCCACCGCAGGGCCACCCGGAAAGCCCAAGCCCAAAATCTTGGCGGTCTTGTCAAACGCCTCGCCCGCCGCATCGTCGATCGTCGTGGCCAGGCGACGATAGGCGTTCACCCCTTCAACCAGCAGCAATTGGCAATGCCCGCCCGATACCAGCAGCAACAGATAGGGAAATTCAAGGTCCGGATCGGACAGCCGCGGCGATAGCGCATGGCCTTCCAGATGATTAACCGCGATCAGCGGCTTGCCCGCGGCATGCGCGAGCGCCTTGCCAGTCACCAGCCCCACCATGACGCCGCCGATCAGCCCTGGCCCCGCGGTTGCCGCCACGGCGTCAACTTGCGCCAGCGTCACCCCGGCATCGGCCAGCGCCGCCTCCACCAGCGGCACCAATATTTCGACATGTGCGCGCGCGGCAATCTCCGGGACCACCCCGCCATAGGGCCGGTGCGCCGCTTCCTGGCCCGCCAGCCGGTGCGCGCGGATCACGCGATCACTCG
>JAIERC010000517.1 GCA_019747165.1 Sphingomonas sp.
TCGGTGACGCAGTCGGGGGGTAAGCCCGGGATGGTGCCATAGTTGGCGATCATCGCCGCGCGCCAACCGCATAATCAGCAGTTTCAATGAAGTTTTCTCTCCGTGCCGCGATCGTCATTGCGGTTTTCTGTGCCGCCAGCCTGGCTGGATCGGGCAGCCCGGGTTTCGCCATTGAACCCGGCAAATCGGTTACGCTGACCTCCTTGTCGGCGAATGATCAATCTACCCCCCTCAACGTACCGCTTTTGACTCTGGTTCCATCGCCCGCGGCGCAGGACACGGCATCGGTCGACAATGGACAGCAGCCGACGCTTGACAGCGACGCTGCCAGTGACACGCCTCCCTATGCGTCGCTCGACGCGGCGATTGAAGCGCAGGCGCTTCCTGCCAAGGTCGATGAGGATCTGGCGTGTCTGGCGGGGACGATTTATTTCGAAGCCAAGGGCGAACCGCTTGCCGGGCAGCTTGCGGTGGCGCAGGTGGTGATGAACCGCAGCGTGTCTGGCCGTTTCCCCAGTTCGATCTGTTCGGTGGTCAAGCAGCCAGGCCAATTTTCGTTTATCCGCGATGGTCGGATGCCCGACATTGCGCGCGACAATGCCCATTATCGCCGCGCGCTTGCTGTCGCAAAGGTCGCGCTCGACAAGGCCTGGGCCAGCCCCGCTGGCAATGCGCTTTACTTCCATGCCCGCCGCGTATCGCCAGGCTGGCGGTTGACCCGGGTCGCTGCCATCGGCGGTCATATCTTTTATCGCTAAGGGACACGCAGCAGGGGCAAATCCCCTTTTGCTTGTTCGCGTAATGTTCTAGGGACGGGGGATGGTTGATCAACTATCCCCCGCCTCTCCGCATGAATCGCTGGCGGTTGCGCTCTGCGCCGCTGATGTCGCGCGCGGCGTCACTCGCTTGCTGCTCAGACATGATTTGGTGGCGATTGGTGAAGTCGCGCTTGATGGCGGACGCCGCGCCGATCTGATGGCGATTGATGCGCGTGGCGGGATCGTTATCGTCGAAATCAAGACATCACGCGCTGATTTGCTGGGTGACGGCAAATGGGGCGAGTATCTGGCGCATTGTGATCGCTATTTTTGGGCAGTGCCCACCGGCTTTGATGTCACCCCGCTTGCTGGCCCGGCCTTTCTGCCCGAACGCACCGGTGTTATCGTTGCGGATCGTTATGATGCGGTGATTGTGCGAGAGGCGTTTACGACGCCGTTGACCGCCTCAGCCCGCAAACGCGAAACGCTTGCCTTTGCGCGCCGCGCTGGTCGGCGGCTGATCGCGACGATTGATCCTGACGCGGACAGCCTCAACTGACCAATGGGGTCGGTCTTAGAGTCTGATGACTTTGGATTGGACCAAACCATAGCCCGTTCGCCCTGAGCGAAGTCGAAGGGCATGCGGAGCGCGTGGGCTTCGACTTCAGCCCTTCAGGCTGAAGCCAGTCCTGAGCGCCTGCCTTGGCAGGCAGTCGAAGGGCTCAGCCCGAACGGGTATACCGTAGAAGCGACCTAACGTCATTACGCTCTAATCTGATCGACGGAGCTGGAATACGGCATGTTCGGCAAGAAAATTCGCCGCTGCCGACGTGGTTGCCTTTCCATCCGATAAAAACCACGCACCTTCCACGGTCACGCCGCGCTCTTTCACAAAGGCGCGAAAATCGTCGATCGTAACATGGTGGATGTTGGGCGTGTCGTACCAGCGCTCGGGCAGCAGCCTGGTCACGGGCATCCGTCCGCCCCAGAGCAAGGACGCCCGCACCCGCCAATGCGCGAAATTCGGAAAGGACACGAACGCCTGGCGGCCGATCCGCAGCAGGTGATCGAGCACGACATCGGGCGCGCGCGCTGTCTGCAGCGTCTGGCTCAGGATCGCATAATCGAAACTGGCATCTGGATAATCGGCAAGGTCGCGGTCAGCATCGCCCTGCACCACCGATAGCCCGCGCGCGACCGCGTCGGCGACATTGCTGGCATCGATCTCAAGCCCGCGCGCATCGACTTGCCGTGTATCGCGCAGCGCCGCCATCAAGTCGCCATCGCCGCATCCGATATCGAGCACGCGCGCGCCGGGGGCGATATGGGCTGCGATAATTGCCAGATCGGGGCGCAGCGTCATGCCACTGACCGCAAAAAGCCATCGATCACCCGGTTCAATTCAGGTGATTCGAGCAAAAACGCGTCGTGGCCATAGGGGCTCGACAGTTCGACAAAGCTTGCCGCCGCACCGCTCGCGTTGAGCGCATGGACGATGCTGCGCGATTCAGCGGTTGGGTAAAGCCAGTCGGTATCGAAGCTGACGACGCAGAATCGCGCAGAGGCAGCCCGAAACGCATTGGCCAGCATGCCGCCATGCTCCTCGGCCAGATCGAAATAATCCATCGCGCGGGTGATATAGAG
>JAIERC010000269.1 GCA_019747165.1 Sphingomonas sp.
CTTCGGAGACCATGCCGGGGGATGAATGGAAAAAGCCAATCGGTTCGATCCGCTCGGCGCGATAGCCGGTCTCTTCCTCCAGCTCGCGACCAGCCGCCAGTTCGACCGATTCGCCGGCGGTTTCGTCGCCAACCAGCCCGGCGGGAAGTTCAAGGCAACGCCGCCCGAGCGGCACGCGATATTGATTGACCAGAATGACATGGCCGTCATCGATCGCCAAAATTACCGCCGCCTGAATGCCACGCGCGCGCGACACATATTCCCAGGTGCCGTCCAGCTTGACCGCCAGGAATTTGCCCTGCCATGCGGTGGTCGCTGTCACAGTTCGATCAGCCGATCGGGGAGTTCGTTCACATCGTCATCGGCTCGCGGCAGATGCGTGGCAAGCAGCGTGCCGACCCGGCCGACGGCAGCAATCATCCCATCCGCGATCCGCCCCTCGCGCACCTCGGCGACCATCGCGGCCATCGCCTCACCCCATTCGCTGTCAGCGACTTTAGTGTGGATCGCTTCGTCAGCGATGATCTCGGCCATATGCTCGCCAAGCGACAGATAGATCAGGATGCCGGTTCGCCCGGCAGTGCGCGCTTCGGTGCCAACCTTGAACAACTCGATCGCGCGGCGTCTCACCCGGCGACGACGCGTGCCCTTGGGCGTCAGTCGCAGGCGCAGTGGCATATAGTTCAGGCCATAGCGGACAGCCAGGAACACCAGCGTCATCGTGACAAAGGCAATCAGCATCACGTCCCGAATTTCGGCACCCGCCCAACCGCCCGACACGCGCTCGACCAGGCCAAGCAACAAGCCCGGCCAGCCAGCGAACAACAGCGGCACCAGCAAGGCCGCCAGCACTGCATAATGCAGGCCTACATCATGATAGCTATCAGACCGATCAGCGATGATCGTGACGATCTCGCCTGATGTGCCTGCCTCGGCGGCGTGCACCGCGTCGCCGACCTTGCGGCGTTCATCAAAACTGGGTTTGCGCATTACCAACTCCCCGACGATCCGCCGCCGCCGAACGATCCGCCACCGCCGCCGCCCCAGTCAGAGCCACCACCGCCGCCCCAATCGGAACCGCCGCCACCGCCCCAGCCGGAGGATCTGCCGCCGCCGTTCGACAGGCTGTTGAGTGCTGACCACAGGATCACCTCACCGACAGCACCGGCGACATTGTTGCTGCGATACCGCCGCCCGCGCGACCCGCCGAATGCCATGGGCAGCACGACCGCGAAGATCACCACCATGATGATGATCGCGATCACCCAATCGCCCTTGCTGCTTTTGGATTTGGGGCTTTTCTTGATCAGCGCGGCGGCCCGCGCCTCACCGGCTTCCAGCGGCAGCTTCATCTGCTCGGCGATGTCGGCGGCACCGGCGATGATCCCGCCGGGCAGGTCGCCTGCCTTGAACTTTGGCAAGATGGTGTTGCGGATGATCTGGCTCGACAGCGCATCGGTCATGATCGGCTCAAGGCCATAGCCGACCTCGATCCGCACCTTGCGGTCATTGGGGGCGACGATCAGGATGATGCCGTTATTGGCGTCCTGCTGCCCGATCTTCCACGCCCGGCCCAATCGATAGCCATAATCCTCAATCGGATAGCCTTGCAGATCGGGGATGGTTGCGACGATGAATTGCCGCGTGGTCGCCTTTTCAATCTCCGCCGATTGCGCGGTCAGCGCGGCGACCTGCGCGGGGTTCAGGACATGCGCGGCATCGACGACCTGCCCGGTTAAAGGCGGGAAGGTTTGCGCGGTCGCCGGGGTGATGACCCCGATCAGCAACAATGCAATTAACCAGCGGAACATATTCACCCGGCCTTTTTCAATACTGGCTTCAATGCGGGTGACAATTCACGGACGATGCCGGTCGCACCCTTGCGAATTCCCTCCGGCAACCGACCCGCGCGAAAGGCGGGAAGGATGTCGTTATCAATAATCCTCTTGGCCTCGGCATTGGTCAGCACCGTTTCCAATCCCTTGCCGACCTCTATCCGAAGCTTGCGATCATTGGGCGCGACGATCAGCAGCACACCGTCATTGATGTGTTTGCGACCAATACCCCAATAATTGCCGAGTCTCAGACCATAATCCTCAATCCGATGCCCGCCCAGGCTGGGGATCGTCACGACCACGAATTGATGGCCGGTTGAGCGTTCAAGCCGTTCGCTCTGGGCGGCCAGAATCTTCTCATCCGCGGTGGCGAGAATATCGGCGGCATCGACCACGCGCCCGGTCAGGGGCGGGAAAGCATAGCCTGCTGGCGGCTTGGTGGTTGCCTGAGCGGCAACGCTGCAAACCGCCAGCAACAGCGGCAAGGTGATCCTACGGATCAGTTGAAGTTGACCTTTGGCGCGGTGTCTGCCCCCGGCGTGGTGGCGGCGAAGGGCACCAGCGGCTTGGC
>JAIERC010000407.1 GCA_019747165.1 Sphingomonas sp.
AGGCAGGGCAAAGGGCATGATCGACAATTTCGCGCTCGGCCTGACGCATGGGCTGATGATGCTGGCCGCGTTCCTGTTGTTGCGCCGCCCTGATCTTGATCACGAGCCATCGGCCCGACCGAAGGATGATCCGGGTGCGTGACCTCGCCTTCATCGCTTTTCTGATCGCGCTGTTCGGGTTCGGCTTTCGCCGCCCGTTCGTTTTCGTGCTGACTTATGTCTATATCGACATCGTCTCGCCGCAGCGGCTGACCTATTTGCTGCTCAATAGCGTGCCGATTTCGCTCATCGCCGTGATCGCCTCGGTCGGCGCTTGGGCCATGTTCGACGACAAGCGCGACACCAGGCTGGCGCCGCGCCAGTTCCTGTTGCTGCTGATGCTGATCTATTGCGCGATCACCACCCGAAGTGCGGATTTTCCTGTGGACGCGATGGGGAAATGGGATTGGGTTTGGAAGGCGCTGGCCTTTGCGATCTTCCTGCCGCTCACCCTGCGCACCAAGCTCAGGATCGAGGCGTTGTTGCTGTTCATGATCCTGTCGGCAGGATCAATCGTCATCGTCGGCGGGATCAAGACGCTGGCGTCGGGCGGCGGCTATGGCGAGCTGAACCTGATGGTTTCGAACAATAGTGGCCTGTATGAAGGCAGCATCATCTCGACCGTCGCGGTCTGCATCGTGCCGCTGGTGCTGTGGTTTGCCACGCATGGCACAATCTTCAAACCCGACTGGAAGGTGAAGATCTTCTGCTATGCGCTTGCCTTTGCTTGCCTGCTGATCCCGGTCGGCACATCGGCGCGGACCGGGCTGGTCTGTATCGCCCTGCTCGCGGCGCTGATGCTGCGCAATGCCAAAAGGCGCTTGATGTATCTTGCCTTGGTCGCCGTCGTGCCGGTCGTGTCGCTGCCGTTTCTGCCCGAATCATTCCTGGAACGCATGCAGACGATCCAGAATCACCAATCGGACACCTCTGCCTCTACCCGTGTCGCGGTGTGGAAATGGACGATCGACTACGCCAAGACGCATCCCTTTGGCGGTGGCTTCGAGGCCTATCGCCAGAACCATCTCCGCTTTGAAACGGTCAAGGTCGTCGGATCAGGCAACAACATCACCGTGGTGCGCACGCCCGAGGAGGACAGCGCCCGCGCTTATCACAGCAGCTATTTCGAGATGCTCGGCGAACAAGGTTATCCTGGCCTTGCGCTGTGGCTGATCATCAACATCGCCGGGGTGTTCCGCATGGAAGTGCTGCGCCAGCGTTATCGCAAGGCCAGTGCTGACGAAGCCTGGGTAACGCCATTGGCCAGCGCGCTGCAAAATGCGCACATCGTCTATCTGCTCGGCGCGGCCTTTGTCGGCATCGCCTTCCAACCCTTTATCTATATGCTGATCGGCGCGCAGATCGGGCTGGACACCTATCTTGCGCGCCGCCGCAGTGAGGCAGTATGGCAGCCCTTCCGCAAGGGCCAGCGCGCCCCTCAGCCGCCAGTCCAATCGCCCGTCTTGCCGATCACCGCGGGGCAGCCAGCCCGTTAGGCAGGCGCGCGCACCTGTGCGCCAATCGCTTCGATCAGTGCTTCGTTAAAGGCGGGCAGATCGTCCGGATTGCGGCTGGTGATAAGATTGCCATCAATGACGACCGCTTCGTCAACCACCTCCGCACCGGCATTTTCGAGATCAGTGTGCAGCGACGGCCAGCTCGCCACGCGAAGCCCGTCAACGACATCGGCCTCAATCAACAGCCACGGCGCATGGCAGATCGCCGCTACGGTCTTGTCCGCGTCGAAAAACGCCTGGATAATCGTGATCGCCTCTGGCTGGAGCCGCAGCGTATCGGGATTGGCGACCCCGCCGGGCAGCACCAGCGCATCGTAATCGGCAACGTCGACATCATGCAGCATGATATCGGGGGTAATCGTCTCCGCCTTTTCGGCATGCTTCATGCCCTGGATCGGATCGATG
This sequence comes from Sphingomonas sp., assembly GCA_019747165.1. Taxonomy (GTDB): domain Bacteria; phylum Pseudomonadota; class Alphaproteobacteria; order Sphingomonadales; family Sphingomonadaceae; genus Sphingomonas. The sequence goes on from JAIERC010000407.1 coordinate 1,962, forward strand.
CCGATTGACGCTAACGTCACCTTCGCCCCGGCATCCATCAACGCTTCGCGCGGGCTGAACAATTCGGACTGCTCAAAACCGTCAGTGGCAAGAATAAGGACATGCGCTTGAGTGATATCGGTCATGGGAAATCTCCGCTGCTGGTCCGCCATCAACCCGCTGATCCGAAAGCGGTTCCGGAACGAAGCGGCAAGCCGTGCATTGGCAGCGTTCTTCGAAATGACCGGGATGGACACCAATCCACCGCCCCGGTCTCGATCCTGCCAACCACTATGCTAGAGCCGGTGCGGGCTTAACCGCAAAGCCCTGAGCGCAACCACAAGCCGATCCACACGAAAGAAACGATGACCAGCCCCCGCAAGCCTCCCACCATTCAGATGAGCGATGTCAGCGCCCAGTTTAACGCGATGATTGATGTCAACCGGACATGGTTTCAGACGCATTGGCTGC
>JAIERC010000250.1 GCA_019747165.1 Sphingomonas sp.
TGGGGATATCCTCATCGCGAATTTCGCCGACATGCTGCAGCAAAATTTTGCCCTGGCCATCGACCACGAAGGTTTCTGGCACGCCCGCAGAGCCAAGCGCCAGCTGCACCGCGCTTTCGGGATCGTCGCCAATGCGTTCAAACGGATCGCCATAGCGCGCCAGGAATCCGCGCAGATCATCGGGCTGATCGCGGATCGCCACGGCATCGATCGCCACGCCCATCGCCTTCAATCGGGCGAGCGCCGGTGCTTCGGCTGCACAGGGAATGCACCAGCTCGCAAAGACGTTGAGCAGCCTTGGCTGGCCCTGATGAAAGACGGCAGTCTCAAGCCCCGGCTTGCCGGGAACGATCGGGGCCAGCTTGAATTCAGGGACGGGCCGACCGATCATCGCCGACCGCACGGTGCGATCTGCCGGCTTGTAGAGTGCATAGCCCGCCACAATGAACAGGCCAGCGAACAACGCCAGCGGTAGCCAGAGCAGCGCGCGCTTCATGCCCAAAGCTCGCGCAATGCTGCTTTGCGATCACGGCTGACACGCCCGAGCAGCGACAACGCACCGCCAAATGCGATCATCGCACCGCCCAGCCAGATCAGCGTGACAAATGGCTTCCACCATAGCCGCAGCTGCCAGCGCCCGGCGGTATCGGGTTGACCGAGCACGGTATAGAGCTGGCCATCAAACACGGTCGCGATCGCGGATTCGCTGGTAACGGTTACCGGGTTTGAAAAGAAGCGCGATTGCGGGGTCATCGTAAAGGGCACGCCGCCGTCACGCTGAATCTTCAGCCGCGCCTGAAGTGCCGACCAGTTCGGACCAATCACCGGGGTAATCCCCTGCAAGGTCACCGTATAGGGCCCCACCCGTTGCGGCTCACCGACGCTGGCGGCCACCAAAGTCTGCTGAGTGAAGGCAGTTTCGGACGCCATGCCCGCCAGGCTGACGGCAATCCCAAGATGCGCGAGCACCATGCCATAGGTGAACAACGGCGTACGGCGCAGATTGCGCTTCCACAGTGGCGCGACGCTCGCCACCGCCAGCCCGGCGGCAAGGGCGAGCCCCAGGATCGGCAAGACACCAGCGTTCGCGGCAAAGGCGACCAGCGCGATCAGCGCAACCGCGGCAATCGCGATCGGCACAAGCATGCGAAACACCACCGCGCCCGCCGCGTCACGACGCCACCGCACCAGCGGCCCGGCTGCCATAATTGCTACCAGCGCCAATGCCACCGGCCCCGCCGCCTTGTTGAAGAAAGGTGGTCCAATCGACAATTGCAGCCCGAACAGGCCGGCCGCCACAATCGGATAGAGCGTGCCAATCAGCACGATCCCCAGAATGACCGACAGCAGCAGATTATTCGCAACCAGCGCGCCTTCGCGGCTGACCAGTTCAAAGGTATTGCCCGACCGGATCGTGCCCACCCGCAGCGCGAACAGCGTCAGCGCGCCGCCGATATAGATGGCGAGCAACGCCAGGATGAAGCTGCCGCGCTCCGGATCAACGGCAAAGGCATGAACGCTCGTCAAAATGCCCGATCGCACCAGAAAGGTGCCGATCATCGACATCGAAAAGGCGACCACGGCGAGCATGATCGTCCAGGCGCGCAAACCATCGCGCGTCGCCAGCACCGTCACCGAATGAAGCAAGGCAGTTGCTGCCAGCCACGGCATCAGCGAGGCATTTTCGACCGGGTCCCAAAACCACCAGCCGCCCCAGCCAAGCTCATAATAAGCCCAATAGCTGCCGGCGGTGATGCCAAGCGTCAGGAAAATCCAGGCGCCCAGCACCCAAGGCCGCATCGCGCGGGCAAAGGCGGGGCCGACATCGCGCGTCACCATCGCGCCAACCGCGAAGGAAAACGCCACCGAAATGCCGACATAGCCGATGTACAAGGTGGGCGGATGGAAGGCGAGGCCAGGGTCTTGCAACAGCGGGTTCAGCCCATTGCCGTCCACAGGGGCCGGATTCAGGCGCGAAAACGGGTTGGACGAAAACAACAGAAAGGCATAAAAACCCAGCGCAATCAGCGCCTGCGCGCCAAGCGTTGCAACCAGCGTTGCGATTTTCAGCCGATGCTCCAGGATTGCCACCGCGCCGCCCGCCAGCCCCAGGATCGTCACCCAAAGCAGCATCGATCCTTCATGATTGCCCCAGGTACCCGCAATCTTATAGATCAGCGGCTTGGCGGAATGGCTGTTGGTGGCAACCAGCAGCACCGACATATCGGACTGGACGAACAGCCACATCAACGCCGCCAGGGCACCAAGCACGACCAGACCCTGCACCACCGCCACCGGCCGCACCGCGCGCATCACATCGGGATCGCCGCGCGCGACCCCAAGTGCAGCCAGGACAAATTGCAGCGCCGCGAGCGCGGCAGCGATCCAGAGTGCGGCGAGCCCCGCTTCAGCAATCA
>JAIERC010000372.1 GCA_019747165.1 Sphingomonas sp.
GGCCATCCCATGGCCGCTCGAGACCCCAGCTTTCGCCGGAGTAACGTGGCGGCGGGGTGGGTTAATTCTTGCGGTTACGCCTGATTTCCTCGCGGACATTATGGCCAAGGGCATCGGCAATCAGCGCCGCCTGTTCCATCTGGTGGCGCTTCATCAGCCCGGTGGCTGGCGACGCTGCCGCGGTACGGCCGGCATAACGCGGCCGGGCGACGTTGCTGCCTGCATCGTTCAGACATTCCTCGATGAACGGTTCAACGAAGAACCAAGCGCCGTTATTCTTCGGCTCTTCCTGTGCCCAGACGACGTCTGCCAGATTGGTCATCCGCTTCAGCCGAATCGTCAGCGCATCCCCGGGAAAAGGATAAAGCTGTTCGATGCGAACGATCGCGGTATTTTGATCGCCCGCCGCGTTGCGCGCTTCCATCAGATCATAGGCGACCTTGCCGGTGCACAGCACCAGCCGCTTCACGTCTTCGTCCTTGGGTGCCCATGGGTCCGAGAGGATCCGCATGAAATGGCTTTCGCCCTGGAAGTCCGCCGCCTTCGATACTGCCAGCTTGTGCCGCAGCAGCGATTTGGGCGTGAAGACGATGAGGGGTTTACGGAACGGCCGGTGCATTTGCCGGCGCAGCAGATGGAAATAATTAGCCGGCGTCGTGCAGTTCGCTACCTGCATATTGTCGCCGGCGCAGAGCTGGAGGAAGCGTTCCGGCCGCGCTGAGCTATGCTCGGGCCCCTGCCCTTCATAGCCATGCGGCAGCAGCATGACGAGGCCATTGGCGCGCAGCCATTTGGATTCGCCTGAGGCGATGAACTGATCGATCATGATCTGCGCGCCGTTCATGAAATCGCCGAACTGCGCTTCCCACAGCACCAACGTTTTCGGGTCGGCGAGCGCATAGCCATATTCGAAACCGAGCACGCCATATTCGGACAGTGGCGAATCGAGCACCTCGAAGCTGCCATGTTCGATCGTCCAGAGCGGCACATATTTATGCTCGTCGGTCTGATCGACCCACACGGCGTGGCGCTGGCTGAAGGTGCCGCGCCCCGAATCCTGGCCCGACAAGCGCACGCCATAGCCTTCCGACAACAACGAGCCAAAGCCGAGCGCTTCGCCGGTTGCCCAATCGAAGTTTTCACCCGTTTTGAACATCTCGCGCTTGGCATCAATCACGCGCGCCAGCGTCTTGTGGATCTTGATACTGTCCGGCACCGTCGTCAGCGTCCGGCCGATGCTGTCGAACAATTTGGACTCGATGCCGGTCGGGATATTGCGGCGCGCCGTCTCTGGATCAGCAGGCGCATGCAGGCCGGACCAGCGGCCAGCGAACCAGTCTGCCTTGTTGGGCTTGTAATTGGCGCCAGCCTCAAACTCACCTTCGAGCAAGGTCGTGAACTGGCTGATCGTGTCATCGACCCAGGCCTGGTCAATCACGCCTTCGGCCATCAGCTTCTTGCCGTAAACCTCACTGACCGGCGGGTGCTGACGGATGCGGTCGTACATCAGCGGCTGGGTGAAGCTCGGCTCGTCGCCTTCGTTATGGCCGAAGCGGCGATAGCACCACATGTCGATAACGATATCGCGCTTGAACTTCTGGCGGAATTCGATCGCCATTTTGCAAGCAAATGTCACCGCTTCAGGGTCATCGCCATTGACGTGGAAGATCGGCGCTTGCACGCCCTTGGCCACATCGGACGGATAAGGCGACGACCGCGCATATTGCGGGCTGGTCGTGAAACCAATCTGGTTGTTGATAATGAAGTGCAGGCAGCCACCGGTGTTATAGCCGCGAATCCCTGAAAAACCGAGGCATTCCCAGACGATCCCTTGGCCTGCAAAGGCCGCGTCGCCATGGATCAGCACGGGCAGCGAGCCGCTGTGATGCTCAAGATCACCCGCAATCGTCTGGATTGCGCGGGTCTTGCCGAGCACGACCGGATCGGCAGCCTCAAGATGCGACGGGTTGGCGACCAGCGACATATGGACGTTGATCCCGTCAAATTCGCGGTCGGTGCTGGTGCCAAGATGATATTTCACATCGCCCGACCCCGCCACGTCATCGGGATTGTCGGAACCTCCGCCAAATTCGTGGAAGATCACGCGGTAGGCCTTGGCCATCACATTGGCGAGCACGTTCAACCGACCGCGATGCGCCATGCCGTAGACGATTTCGCGGATACCAAGCTGGCCGCCATATTTGATCACGCTCTCAAGCGCAGGGATCATGCTTTCGCCGCCATCGAGCCCGAAGCGCTTGGTGCCGACATATTTGCGGCCGAGGAATCTCTCCCACTGTTCGGCCTCGATCACTTTGTTGAGGATCGCCTTCTTGCCCATGGGGGAGAATTCGATCGCCTTGTCCTGGCCTTCCATCCGATCCTGCAGGAAACGGCGTTCCTCGACATCGGCGATGTGCA
>JAIERC010000292.1 GCA_019747165.1 Sphingomonas sp.
CAACCGGGCGACCGGGGCGATAAAGCACATAGCCCTCGCCCTTTAATTCATTGCCGCCGCCTCTGGAGGTGATGTTAACAATGCCATTGGCGGTGCGACCGAATTCTGCCGAGAAATTGTTGCTCAGCACGGTGACATCAGCCGCCGCGCTGAGCGGTGTGGGGAATTTCTGCCCGCCCAGGAAATTCTCATTATTGTCGAGCCCGTCGATGAGATAGTTGGTGAACAGGCCATTGGCGCCGTTGATCGAGACCGTTGGCGCTTCGTTGAAGAAGCCGGTTGATGGCACAACATTGGGCAGGCGGATCAGCGCGGAGACGACATCGCGCCCCTCAATCGGCAAGTCGCGCAGTTCGCGGGCCGATAGCGTGCCAGAGACTTCGGCATTGACGGTGTTGACCCCGGATGTCGCGCGCGCGCCGGTGACGACGATGGCATCCTGCGTGTCGGCGCGGCGCAAGGTCACTGATTGGGTGAAGTTCGACCGCAGCGACAGGGGCACCGACCCCGTTGCCGGATCGTCATCCGTCAGCCTGACGCTATAGCTGCCGACCGTCGACAAGCCGTCCAGCAGCAACTGGCCCTGCGCATCGGTTTTGAGCGTCCGTTCGAAGCCGATTGCCGGGTTCGTGACGACCACTTCGGCATCGGCGGCGGGCGCACCGGTTGCCTCGTCCACCACAGTGACTTTCAGCCCGGCCAGCTGCGCCATTGCCGGGCTTGCCACCACGACAGCCGCGACCATTGCCGCGCCCGCCAAAAACCCCCGATATCGCTTCATCACATACCCCCATGACGTCAATTATGGTCGTTGTTACCCTAACCGAACCAGCGCAAAAAGCGCACCAGCGTCCGCGTTCGGTCGCTAAACAGGCTGGCGGTATAGGCGGAACTGGCCAGCCTTTTGTTGATCTCGGCATAGCTTGGGTAGGGCGCGATGATGCCGGTTAACTGGCGCAGCCCCAGCTTGGCGGTAATCATCAGCGTCCAGGTCTGGATCAGTTCGCCCGCATTTGGTCCGACGATCGAGGCACCGGCCACTTTGCCCTTGACCAGGACGACCTTGGCCATGCCTTCGATGCGCTTTTCCGCCTGTGCGCGGTCATTCTCGTCAAAGCGCCAGTGGAGGATGCGGACGTCATCGCCATGCGCCGCCCGCGCCGCCGCCTCGGTCAACCCGACCTGCGCGAGTTCGGGGTCGGTGAAGGTCACCCAGGGGAGGCCGCTATAATCCACCTTGGCGGGAATGCGGAAAAGCGCGTTTTGGATGACGATTCCGGCTTCATAGCCAGCGGTGTGGGTGAATTGCGGGCCTTCGCGGCAATCACCGATTGCGAAGATGCGCTTATTGCTCGTCCGCCGACGCGGATCGACGACGATGCCCTTGTTGGAATAAGCGATGCCCGCTGCCTCCAGCCCCAGCCCTTCAACCGTTGGCGTACGCCCGGCAGCGACCAGCAGATGCGATCCTGCGATCACCTGCCCGTCGCCGAGCATCAGCCGGACCTTGCCGCCTTCGTGCGCGACTGCGTTGATCGAGGCCTGTTCGATGATGGCGATGCCTTCATTCGTCAGCGTTTGCCGGACGATCTCAACCAGTTCGGCATCGTCGCGGGGCAATATCGACCCGCGATCGACGATCGTCACCGCAGAGCCAAGCCGCCGATGCGCCTGCGCCATCTCACAGCCAATCGCGCCGCCGCCGATGATGATCAGATGTTCTGGCTGATCGCGTAAGGGGAAGATCGTCTCGTTGGTCAGATATGGCCCGTCCGTCAGCCCTGGAATCGGCGGCACGCTCGCCCGGCTGCCCGTCGCGATGACGAAGCGGCGCGCGCGGATGCGGCGGCCACCGGCCTCAACCGTCTTGCGATCGATGAATTTGCCAGCCGCGCGGATCACGGTGCAACCCAGCCCCTCAAACCGCTCCTGGCTATCAACCGGGGCGATCGTGGCGATGACCCCGGCGACATGATCCTTCACGGCGCCGAAATCGACGCGGGGCGGATCATAAGCAACGCCGAACTTCGCCGCCGCCGCGCCCGCATGCGCAGCCTTGCCCGCCGCCAGCAGCGCCTTTGACGGCACACAGCCGCTGTTGAGGCAATCGCCGCCCATTTCATGCGGCTCGAGCAGCGCGACTTTCATGCCCAGTTGCGCCGCGCCCGCCGCGACCGAGAGACCACCAGAGCCCGCCCCCAAAATGCACAGGTCGAATTTCTCGATCATGCGACCGGCTCCTTGCGGAATTTTTTGTAGAGGATGGGGATCAGCGACAGCGCGGCGAGCCCAAGGATCGGCCCGATCACCTCGGGTTTGAGCAGCGCGCCTTTCAGGTTCAGTTCCTGCCCAGCCGCCAGCACCGCGCCCGCGCCCGCACCGATTGAGGCATAGACAAAGGTGCCGGGAATGATGCCAATCGCGGTCG
>JAIERC010000087.1 GCA_019747165.1 Sphingomonas sp.
GTCTCACCAAAAATCATACGATCAAGCTAATGGTTTTTACACTAGCCGCGGCCGTGCGTAACCATCTCATTGCGTCAATAAATGCATCGAAGCCCTACCGCTCGCCCCGCGCCTTCCGAATCGCATACCATTTCTGCACATTGGCGTTGTGCTGTTCCAGCGTGTCGGCAAACACGTGCCCGCCCGTGCCATCCGCGACGAAATACAACGCCGAAGATTGCGCGGGATCAAGCACAGCGTCGATGCTCGCCCGCCCCGGATTGGCGATTGGCCCTGCTGGCAAACCGGTCATGGCATAGGTATTATAAGCATTTACGGCCTGAACTTCAGATCGCAAGATACGTCTGCCCAGCGGCCGCCCCTTGGTAATCGGGTAGATAATCGTCGGGTCAGCCTGCAGCATCATGCCGCGCTTCAACCGGTTCGAATACACCGCCGCGACCAGCCGCCGCTCGCTTGCCTTGCCGGTTTCCTTCTCAACGATTGAGGCGAGGATCAGCGCCTCACGCGGGGTGGATACCGCGATGCCGGGCTTGCGATTATCCCACGCCGCGGCGAGATATTTCAGCATCGCACGCTGCATCCGGTCGAGCACACTTTGCCGGGTATCATCGCGCTGAAAGCTATAGCTGTCGGGCAGAACGGTGCCCTCAATCGGCACATCAATCGTGCCGACCAGCCCCTTTGCCGCCATCAGCCTGTCCTTCACCACAACGGCGGGCAGCCCTTCGGCAATCGTTACAAAGCGCTGCAACGTCTTGCCGCCCTGGAGCATTTTCAGAATGTCAGCGGGGCTGAGGTGCGCGGGAATACGGTATTCGCCCGCCTTGATTGGCGTGTCCGAACCGAACACCCTGGCGAGCAGCTTGAACCGCGCCGCCGAGGGGATAGCGCCCGCCTTTTCAAGCCGATCCGCCGTGCCGGAAAGGCTCGCGCCTTCGGCAACCTCAAACGTCATGTTGCGCGGTGCGGGGCCGCGCCCGCCCCAATCCTGCACCAGCACGAAAAGCCCGCCAAATGCCGCCAGGACGATCAGGAGACCAAGACAACCCAGTTTGCGCACGATCCCCGCCCCCCTGTTAGAACCCATGCCACAACTCACTTTAACGCCAATCGCGCCAAGCTCTAAACTCTACACGCGTCACCCCGGACTTGATCCGGGGTCCCGCTTCTTTCCCGGCAGAAAGGCAGCTAGACCCCGGGTCAAGCCCGGGGTGGCGGGACTATGTGATTGCAACGTCCAAAATCCGCCTCAAATCGCCTTCATCACCAGGCTGGCATTGGTCCCGCCAAAGCCGAAGCTGTTGTTCAGCACCGCTTTTACCGCCCGTTCCTTCGGTTTGTGCGGCACCAAATCCACGCCCTCACACCCTTCGCTGGGATCATCCAGGTTGAGCGTTGGCGGCACAATCTGGTCGCGCATGGCAAGGATGCAGAAAATGCTCTCCACCGCGCCCGCGCCGCCCAGCAGATGGCCGATCGCCGATTTGGTCGAGCTCATCGACAGCGTGCCGATGGCATTGCCGAACAGGCGGTGAACCGCACCCAATTCGAGCTCGTCGCCCAGCGGGGTCGAGGTGCCGTGCGCATTGATATAATCGATATCGCCCAACGAAAGCCCCGAACGCTTCATCGCCATTTGCATTGATCGGAACGCGCCCGCGCCTTCGGGGTGTGGTGCCGTGACGTGATAGGCGTCGCCCGACATGCCGTAACCAACGATTTCGGCATAGATTTTTGCGCCGCGCGCCTTGGCGTGCTCATATTCCTCCAGGCAAACCACGCCTGCGCCTTCGCCCATCACAAAGCCGTCGCGGCCCTTATCATAGGGGCGGCTGCCTTTTTCCGGGCAATCGTTGAAACCGCTCGAAAGCGCGCGCGCCTGCGAGAAGCCGGCAATACCAATCGGGCAAATCGCGCCTTCAGCGCCGCCCGCCAGCATCACATCGGCATCGTCGAGCATGATCATCCGCGCGGCATCGCCAATCGAGTGCGCGCCTGTCGAACAAGCGGTGACGACCGCGTGGTTTGGCCCCATCAGGCCATATTTGATTTGCACCTGCCCCGAAATCAGGTTGATCAGTCGACCGTGCACGAAGTGCGGCGACACGCGGCGCGGCCCCTTTTCATGTAAGACAATCGATTCGCTGGCGATGCCCGGCAAGCCACCAATGCCCGAACCGATGGAGCAGCCCGCACGCAGCCGCTGTTCCTCGGTCATGTCGGTCAGCCCGGCGTCTTCGAGCGCCTGGCCAGCGGCATCGATGCCAAAGATGATAAACGGATCAACCTGGCGCTGTACCTTATGGTCAACGCGCTTGGTGGGATCAAAGCCATATGCGTGATCAGCAGGCTTCACTTCGCAGGCATAGCGGCAGACATAATCAGTCGCATCAAAGCGCGTGATCATTCCTGCGCCAGACTTGGAGGCCAGA
>JAIERC010000465.1 GCA_019747165.1 Sphingomonas sp.
CGCATCTCGATCTTGCCTCCCAGGCATCAGTCCGCGCCTTTGCGGCGGCGTTCCGCGCGAGCGACCGGCCGCTCGATGCCCTGGTCTGCAATGCGGCGACCTATCTGCCGCTGCTCAAGGAACCAGCCCGCTCGCCTGAAGGCTATGAGCTGAACGTCGCGACCAATTATCTAGGCCATTTCCTGCTCGCCAATCTGATGCTTGACGATTTGCAGCGCGCGCCCGCGCCACGGCTGGTCACCTTGGGAACGGTCACCGCCAATTCAGAGGAATTTGGCGGTCGCGTCCCGATTCCCGCCCCCGCCGATCTCGGCGATTTCGAAGGGCTGGCGGCCGGATTCAAGGCACCGATCGCGATGATCGACGGCAAGCCGTTCAAAGCCGGCAAAGCGTATAAAGACAGCAAATTGTGCACGATGATGATGAGCCGCGAGCTGCACGCGCGCTATCACGCCCAGACCGGCATCGTCTTCAGCACGCTCTATCCCGGCTGCGTTGCCGATACGCCGCTGTTCCGTAACGCGCCCAAGCTGTTCCAGAAAATTTTCCCTTGGTTCCAGAAAAACATCACCAAGGGCTATGTCTCGCAGCCGCTGTCGGGGGATCGCGTCGCGCAAGTGGTGGCGGATCCCGGCTTTACCCAATCGGGCGTCCACTGGAGCTGGGGCAATCGCCAGCAAGAGGGGCGGCAGGCCTTTGCCCAAAGCCTGTCGAGCAAGGCAACCGACGCCAGCCGATCGCAGCGGCTATGGGCGCTGAGCGCGGGGCTGGTCGGGCTGGCCAGTGATCAGCAATCAGCGCGATCGACCGTGGCGGCGTAAGCGACGCGCTGATTGGGTTACGCTGAACGCGGCGAGCGGCTGTGCGACAAAAAATAGCTAAACCGCTCCGCCTGTGCGATAAGCGACTAATTAGACGATCGTGCGTTTGATGACTCTAGCGAACGCTCGATACCGGGGATGGCTTTCAAACCGCAAGCCTCCGGCCCCTTGAAAGGGGCTGCATTGTTCAAGAATGATTCTAATCGACCCGAAGTGGCGGATGGTTTGGCGGGGGCGCTGATCGCGTCGTCCGATGTGCCGCTGCTGTTGCTTGATGGCGATCAGAAGGTGCTCGCCGCGAGCAGATCCTTTTGCGCTGTATATGGTGGTGATCCTGCCACGGTCGCAGGCTGCGATCTGGCCAAATTGGGTGCCGGGGAATGGGCGATCCCCCAATTGCGCGCGCTGCTGCGGGCAACCGCATCCGGCAATGCCGCGATTGACGGGTATGAGATGGAATTGGCGCAGCCGGATGGCGAACCGCGAAAACTGATGCTCACGGCGCGTCGGCTTGATTATGGCAATGACAATAGCGTCCACCTGACGCTGTCGATCGCTGATGTCACCGCAACCCGGCTGGCATTGAAGGCAAAGGACGATCTGATCCGCGAAAAGGCCGTGCTGCTGCAGGAATTGCAGCACCGCGTCGCCAACAGTTTGCAGATCGTCGCCAGCGTCTTGTTGCTCAGCGCCCGCCGCGTGCAATCCGAAGAGACGCGGGTTCATTTGCGCGATGCGCATCAACGCGTGATGTCGGTCGCTGCGGTTCAGCGTCAGCTTGCCGTGACGACTATGGGTGATGTCAAGCTTGCCAATTACATGCGCGATCTCTGCGACAGCCTTGGCGCGTCGATGATCCGGGATCATAAGCTGATCTCGATTGTCGTGACGGTCGACGAAAGCACCACAACCGCCGATGTCTCAGTCAGCCTTGGCCTGATTGTCACCGAACTCGTCATCAATGCGCTGAAACACGCCTTTCCCAGCCATCGACGCGGCATCATCAACGTCAGCTTTGAAACGACCGGGGATAGCTGGGTGTTGGCGGTGGGGGATAACGGCGTCGGCGTGCCAACCGGGGAAGACGCGCCAAAGCCGGGGCTTGGCACCAGCATCATCGAAGCACCGGCCAATCAGCTGCGCGCCAAAGTGGAAATGGCCGATTTGAACCCGGGCACCCGCGTATCGATCGTTCACGCCTGAACCGGTTTTTCGGCCAGCGCCAGGGGCATCCTTCAAAGAAAAAGGGCCGGGGGTGAACCCGGCCCTTGATCTTTTCTAGTGGCGATCGGTGTGCCGATCAGGCCCCGGCGACTTCCGCCACATCGACCTTCACGCCAGCGCCCATCGTCGAGCTGACGGCGATCTTGCGGACGTACTTGCCCTTGGCGCCAGTCGGTTTGGCCTTGACCACCGCATCAACGAGCGCGTCGAAGTTGCGACGCAGGTCTTCCTGGGTGAAGCTCGCCTTGCCGAGGCCAGCATGGATGATGCCTGCCTTTTCGACGCGATATTCGATCTGGCCGCCCTTGGCTGCCTTCACGGCCTCTGCAACGTTCATCGTCACGGTGCCCAGCTTCGGGTTCGGCATCAGGCCCTTTGGACCCAGCACCTTACCGAGGCGACCGA
>JAIERC010000503.1 GCA_019747165.1 Sphingomonas sp.
TTGACGATAGCAGCAGCATTGCGACGGCGCGGCGCATCGCGGATGAAATCACTGGGCTTGTCGAATCCGCCATTCGTTCAGGCAATCTGCGCGCTGACGCGGTATTTGACGTGGATTATCGGCTCATCGCCGGGACCAACCCCGCCCAATATACGACCGCCTTTAATGATTTCGCCGATCGCTATATCCGGCCGATCCTGGATCGCGCGAAGAGCGCGGATGCGCTGGCGATTGGTTCAGTAATTACCGACCTGAACGGCTATCTGCCTACCCACTTATCGTTACGATCGCAGGCTCAGGGACGCGATGTTGAATGGAACAACACCTGGTGCCGCAATCGCCGCATCTTGATGGATGATTGCACCCGCCGGGCGATCGCGAATGAAGCGCCGTTCATGCTCAATTGCTATCGCATGACGCTGGGCAAGGGTGAATTTTTGCCGCTGAAAAGCGTTTTCGTGCCTCTGCGTTTCAATGGTCGACGCTGGGGCAATTACGAATATGCCTATGTCGACGAATTTACCGCCACTGCGGAATCGATTTCGCCCGAAGCGCTTGCCGCCAGCCTCAACCGTGCGCGCAATGCAGGCTGTGAAATCGCCGCCTAACGGGCATAAACGTCGATCAGCGCGCCGACATAATCCGGGCTGCGGCTCGTCACCTCATTGGCTTCACGTCCGCCATAAATAAAGCCGGCGACAGGATAGTTGGTTGTGCCGAGCCCCGCTGATCCACGATACCATACCCGCACCGCGCTCCAGTCCCCGGCATCGGAAACGTCGGTCAGCGTGACATCTTGCTCGACATGGCCGCGAACCCCGTCAATGCGTGACCAATTGGCGTGGGTGACCATGACGACACGGTCGTCAACGACGCGGCTGATGACGGCCACATGCCCCAAGGGAAGCCGGGCGGAGCGGGCAAAGACGATGACCGCACCCTCACGTGGTGCGTACCCGCGTCGATATTTTCCCTCTGCCTTGTCCCACCAGGTCCAGGCATCGCCATAAATCTGAATGCCCGATGCTGCCCGCGCAAAGGGCACGCATTCGCCGACATAGTCGAGCAGCGACGCTGCGGCGGCGGGTGCTACCGCCAGCAGCGCCAATGGCATCGACAAAAGGGCAAGAATCTTCCGGTTCATCCGGCAAATCATTGCCGGAAACGCGTGGACGATGGGTGACTGCGGATGGTTTAGGGGTCAGTTACCATGATTTAGATTGATCATGCTGCCAATCGGATCATGTCATGTCGATCATCGTCATTGGCATTAGAGGCAGGGCGCTCACGCTTTAGGCGCCGCGCCCGCGCGCGGGGCAGTCGACGGTTGCCCGAGACGACCTGTTGAATGCCCCGGCGAGCCATCTGCCACCCAACCTTGATGCGCGCGCTTAGGCCGACCATCGCCGACACCAACAGAATATCGACATAGGTCGATACGTCCCAGAGCACGATCAACCCGGCATCAAGCGGACCGCCCATTGCGAGGAGTTCGCCAGCGAATAGCAACACGGCGATCATCAACAGCGCGAACAGCAAATGCCGACGTTCCACCGCCATCAGGCGTTTTGCAATTGGCCTCCAGATCGCCTGATCAACGATGTGGCTTATCCCAGCCTTTGGGCGGCCCCACTGCAAAATGATCAGCCCGGCAAGCAGCAAAGAAATGATCACAGATCCGCTCCGAAAAAGGCTGCTTGCGCAGCGATGGCTTCCCTAAACCCAATTGGCCTTGGCCCGTGCGCCCAGATGCAGCGCGCTTGGCTTTGGTGTTCGCTTGAACGTCTTGCGATCAACGGCCACGAGACCAAAGCGTTGTTTATAGCCGAACACCCATTCATAATTATCAAGCAGCGACCAGTGCAGATAACCGCGCACATCGATGCCATCGTCAATGCACGCCCGCACGCCCGCTAGCGCCCGATCGATATAGGCAATGCGACGGCTATCGTCATCGGTGCCAATGCCGTTTTCGGTGACGTAAATCGGTTTGCCGGTCAACTTCGCGGCATAACGGATCGTCGCCTCAAGCGCTTCGGGGTAGAATTCATATCCGGCAGCCGTCAGCTCCGCGCCCTTTGGCGGCGGCATGATCCCGTTGGCGTCTACCCGCACCCGGGTATAGGTTTGGACGCCGACAAAATCGGCCTTGGCGGCCTGTGCAATCCAGGGGCCATAAACGGCCTGAGCGATCGCATCGGCCTTGTTGCCTTCGCCAACCCCCTGAATATCCTGCATGCTGATCGTCACGCCGACCGGAAAATCGCCGGGCCCCGATTTGATCGCGTCAAAGGCGAGTTCGTGGGCGCGGACCTGATTGGCTTCACTCTTGGCGAGATCAGCGAACAGCACCGATGCAAATCGATCCGATCCACTCGCCTTGGCACAGGCGGCGAGCATCGCGCGGACCAGCGGTTCAATTGCCTTTGCTTCCTGCCGAATCTGAATCACACGGG
>JAIERC010000432.1 GCA_019747165.1 Sphingomonas sp.
AGTCGAACGCTACCCCAATGCGCGTCGAGGGCGGCGTCGCTGATCCGCCACTGGTTGAACGCTTCCAGCGAATCGGGCAGCGGCGGTGCTGGCGGGCGCGCGATGACCGTTTCGCCGCGTTTCGTATCTCTCGGCGTGGCCGTCTCGGGTGCCGCGGCTGCAGCGAGCCAGTTGCGCGGCGCTTCATCGATAAGCGCATCCACGCCGGCCGCGCGCCACCAGTCCAGCGTGCTGGCGATACCGCGCCTTAGGTCGATATTTTGGTCCGCCCCCATCGCTGGCATAGAGTCACTAGTTGACGCGGCGGTCAATTCGCGGGCACCGGGGAGGGGACAGGACGTTGCCGGAACGCGATGACAGCCATCCGCCCCGTCCTAAATGGAGGCAAGCATGACCGAACGTGAATCGATGCCCTATGATGTGGTGATAGTCGGCGCCGGGCCGGCGGGCCTGTCGGCAGCGATCCGGCTGAAACAGCTTGCGACCGAAAAGGGCGCCGAAATCTCCGTGTGTGTGCTGGAGAAGGGCTCCGAGGTCGGCGCGCATATTTTGTCGGGTGCGGTCGTTGATCCGAAATCGCTGGACGAGCTGTTGCCCGATTGGCGGACAATGGGATGTCCCATGGCGGAAACGCCGGTCAATGATAACCAGCACTGGCTGCTGTCCAAGTTCGGCAAGACCAATGTCCCGCATTTCATCATGCCGCCGTTCATGAACAACCACGGGACCTACACCGGCAGCTTAGGCAGTCTGTGCCGCTGGCTCGCCGAACAGGCCGAAGGGCTGGGTGTGGAGATTTTCCCGGGCTTCGCGGCGGCGGAACTGCTGTTCAACGATGATGGGTCGGTGAAAGGCGTTGCCACGGGCGATCTTGGCATCGCCCGCGATGGCAGCCACAAGCCTGATTACCAGCCAGGGCTTGAACTGCACGCCAAATACACGCTGTTCGGCGAGGGTGTCCGGGGCAGTTTATCAAAACAGCTGATGGCCCATTTCGATTTGCGCAAGGATTGCCAGCCGCAGGTTTACGGTATCGGTATCAAGGAGCTGTGGGACATCGATCCTGCCAAACACGCGGCGGGCCGCGTGATCCATACCCAGGGCTGGCCGCTGAATGAGAATGCGGGATCGAATGGCGGCGGGTTCCTGTACCATCAGGCAAATGGTCAGGTCGCGCTCGGCTTTGTCACCTGGCTGAACTACACCAACCCGCATCTCTCGCCGTTCCAGGAAATGCAGCGCTGGAAAACCCACCCGGCGATCCGCGAAATCCTTGAGGGGGGTAAGCGTATTTCCTATGGCGCGCGCGCGATCAGCGACGGTGGGTACCAGTCTGTGCCGAGACTCGTTTTTCCGGGCGGCGCGCTGATCGGCTGTTCGGCTGGGTTCCTCAACGTACCGCGAATCAAAGGCAGCCACACGGCGATGAAGAGCGGCATGATGGCCGCCGAAGCCGCCTTCGAAGCAATCGAGGCCGGACGTAGCAGCGACGAATTGAGCGCCTATCCTGCCACCTATGCCAAGAGCTGGGTTGCCAAGGAACTGTCCATCGTCCGCAACGTTGTGCCGCTGGTAAAGAAATTCGGCGATTTCTGGGGCGCGGGGCTCGCCAACATAACGATGTGGCTGGAGCATTGGGGCATCAAAATGCCATTCACGCTTGGCCATCATCCCGATCATGAGAGCCTGTGGCGCAAGGATCTGGTCAAGAAGATCGATTATCCCAAGCCCGATGGCGTGATCAGCTTTGACCGGCTGTCATCGGTGTTCCTGTCGAACACCAATCACGAGGAGGATCAGCCGATCCATCTGCAGCTGACTGATCCGGATATTCCTGTAAAATATGATCTGCCAATGTATGATGAACCGGCGCAGCGATATTGCCCCGCCGGCGTTTATGAAATCGTTGGCGAGGAAACGGGCGATCCCAAGTTCGTGATCAACGCGCAGAATTGCGTCCACTGCAAGACGTGCGACATCAAGGACCCGACCCAGAATATCAATTGGGTAACGCCCGAAGGTGGGGGAGGCCCCAATTACCCGAATATGTAACTCCGTTGTTGCGATGGTGGCGTTGCTCCCGGCCCTTTGCTGGGGCGCTGCCGCGTCCGCCGATGCCGGGGAGCGCGAAATCGCGGCCTATGTCCGCGCGCGCGCGGCCGATGCCGATGGCGCCAAGGCGGAGGCGGCAAAGGCCTATGCAGAAGCACTGCGCGCCAGTCCGTATAGCGCCATTGTCGCGGCGAGAGCGTTTCGCGTGGCGCTTGATGTGGGCGACGCTGAGCTGGCGGCCCGATCGCGGGCCATTTTGGAGCGCGCTGACGTAGCCCCTGCCGACGCGGCCCTATTGTCAGTGGCCGATGCGGTGGCAACCCATGATGACGCCGCACTGGCACGTGCGATTGAGAGCATCAGCAAGGGCCCGTTTGACTTTCTGGCGCCGACATTGCGCGCCTGGCAATTGGT
>JAIERC010000206.1 GCA_019747165.1 Sphingomonas sp.
TCGTCTGATTGAAATCGTTGATGACCACATTGGGCCGCAGCTGATCATAATCGGCGCGCGCTGCGCCCGAGTTGAATGACAGGCGAAGCTTCTTGGTGTCATCGACATTATAGTTGATGTGCAGGCTGGGGAGAAACAGCGTCTGGCTCGAACCGGCGGTGATCACCGTCGTCGTGCCCGGCGCTGTCGCAATACCACGGTTCTGGAGGTTCTCAATGCGAACCCCGCCGAGGATCGAACCCCAGTCATATTTCAGCGTGCCCATCAGGAAACCGGCAAAGACCCGCTCGCGCACGTTGTAGTTATTGTCGCTGACAGGCGCGAAAGCGAAATTGGCGCGGGCTGCGTTGGAGACCGACCGCATCTGGGCGGTGTCGAAATAGCGGAAAGTATAATCCAACGGGATTCTGCCAAGAAACGGCTGGTCCAGCGAGAACTGGTTATAGTTGGTCGGCAGGCCGACCGTGGTGAATTGCGCAGCCGTGTTGAGCAGGATGCGGTTTTCGTTGGCTACCTTGGTCCGCTGATCGAACTGGAAGCCCGCCTTGAACGTGGCATTGCTGCCCAGAAACTCGGTTTCGCGCGATAGAACCAGTTTGCCGGTATAGGCATCGGTGGTATCGACCGCATCGAGCACGGTGAATGAAACCGGTGCCTTGGCAAAGCTGTCGATTGCCGTCACTCGGGTGCCAGCCTGAAAGCGGGTTGGGCCGGTCAGCTGCGTCGTGGTGAACAGCTGTGTGCCCCCACGGTTGGGATCACTGAAATCATAGCTGATCGTCGGGCGTAAGTTACGCGTGGTCGGGCTATCATAGGCTGCTTCACCGACGACCGAGCGATCATCCCTCGACTGGGTATAGTTGCCCAGCCACATCAAGTGCCAGCCATCGGCGAAGTCATGATCACCCGCCAGCGTGTTGGTGAAGATGGATTGCCGGAACGCGCGCAGCGTCGCGCGCTGGCGGATGTCAACGCCGTAAACGGTACCGACCTGCGGGGTGTTGCCAATACAGATATCGGCATAGCCGCTGGTCGTTGGCGTCGGATTGAAGGTCGGCGTGCAGGCCGCTGCATTGGGGACGAGATCGCCCTGGCGATCGTCAAGGTCGAAGCGGTAATTGTCGCGCGCCTCATCGTCGGTAAAGATCGTGTAGATCGACCGCAACGAAATGGTATTGTCCGAGTCCGGCTTGTAATCGAGCCGACCGGTGGCCGACCAATTGCGACGGGTCAGGCGGTACAACTTGTTCTCGGCCTCATGCGCCCAGAAGCGGGTCTGGTTGCCGGGGCGCAGATCCTGCGCGACGCGCTCATAATCGACTTCGAAATTGTCGGTGATCTGGCCGCGTTCGAAATAGCTGCCCGATACCAGCACGCCCAGTTCGCCTTCGCCGATCTTGAACCGGTCTGAAGCGACCAGCGACGCCTCATATTGATTGCGGCTGCCAAGCTCGGCGACGCCGAACCCGGCTTTGCCGATCACATGGGCACCAGCATAATCAAACGCTGAACGCGTGACGATGTTGACGTTACCTGAGACGGTTTCACCGGGCATTTCCGGCGTCACTGCCTTGGACACGATGACCTGCGATGCAATCGCCGACGGGATTGAATCGAAGCGGGCGTCGCGGCCTTCGGGGCTGACAACGTTGATCCCGTCAAACGATAGCGTCGTCCAGTAATTGGGCTGACCGCGCAGCGAGATATAGCGCGCTTGGCCCTGATCGCGCTCAACCGCAGCGCCCGGCAGGCGACCAACCGCCTGCGCGATGTTCTGATCGGGCAGGCGGCCAACGGAGTCTGCCGACAGGACAGTCACGAGAGAATCAGAATTTTTCTGAATTTTCAGCGCCTTGGCTTCCGATTCAGCAATTGGCCGCTCGCCATTCACGACAATGTCGTCGGTGCTTTCGGGCGCCGCTGCTTGCTGGGCCTGTGCCGCAACGGGCAGGAAAACTAATGCCCATGCTAAAGCCATCGCCGACACCAGCGGCGATCCAGAATTATTCCCCGACATTATTAGTCCCCCGAGACTCTTGTGTGATTTTATATTGATTCGGTGCTTATTCTTGCACCGCAGCGGTCCCCTGACGGCGACAGGTTACGTCTGAATGACATAGCGATGTGCAATGAGTGATTAGTTTGTAACATGTTGTTGCTGGCTAGCGGCGCGGCGCGCGCGTTCGAACATTACGCTTTCTCTGTCATCGCGCTGCCATCACCAGCGACGAAGGTAACCAAATCTGGCGGGGGAATAGGCGATGATGGGCATGCGATGGGTGCCGCTGGCGGCTTTGCTGGCGGCGGGGCTGCTGGCGGGATCCGGACCCGCAGCTACCATACAGACGGGCGGCGCTGACCTCACCCGTTCCGTTCCCGCGCTGCGCGAAACCGATGCCGTCGCCAGTATCGACGATGCCGCCGATGATCCTGCGATCTGGCGCAACCCTGCCGATCCGACAAAGAGCCTGATCGTTG
>JAIERC010000052.1 GCA_019747165.1 Sphingomonas sp.
TTTGGACAATGCCGCTATGGACGGGCGAACCGAGCGGTCCCTTGATTTCGGTCAAACTGGTTGTCAGCAGATGGCGCTGTTTGAGAACGGCCCGGATCACCAATGCGCGGCGAACCGGCAAGTTCCATGCGTGATGGCCGAGGCCGCTTGTTGCGGGGGAATAAAGGGGACGGGGCGATGCGCCGAACCCAGGCGCAACGCGAAGCGGGCTGGTGGCTAAATGCCGCCCTCGGTCACCACCCAGCCGCTCGCGACCAGCGTATCGGTCAGCGCGCCGACACAACCATCGACCAGCGCCTGATCCGTTGCGCGGACGACAAAATTTGCGCCGACCCGGCCTTCACGAAAAAACGGATAACTGCCAATCGCGACGCCGTCATGGCTGCGTTCGGCTTCACGCAAAATGTCGGATACTTCGCTTTCGGCCACCCAGCAGCCGATCGTCCGCGACAAAACGGGCAAACCACCTTCCAGGGTGCCGGTCAGCGCATCAAGCATCCCGGCGGTGATGTGCGGCACGCCAGCCATCACGAAAATATTGCCGATGCGAATGCCAGGCGCGCCCGACATGCGGTTTTCGATCAGATCGGCGCCGTCGGGCACCCGCGCCATCCGCTTGCGCGCCTCGCTCAACCCGCCGCGCGTTTCATAATAGCGATTGAGCACGGCCAGCGCGCGCGGGTGATGCACCACCGCCACCCCCAGTGCTTCGGCAATCGCATCGACCGTAATGTCATCATGCGTCGGCCCGATGCCGCCAGTGGTGAACAGATAATCATTACGCGCGCGCAAAATATTGACCGCCTCGACAATCGCGTCGGTCTTGTCGGCCACCACGCGCACTTCGGCCAGGCGGATACCCTGCACATTCAGCCAGGCCGCGATTTGGGCAACGTTCTTGTCCTGGGTGCGGCCCGAGAGGATCTCGTCGCCGATGACGACAAGGGCGGCAGTCCAGATGCGGGGGGTGGCGGCAATGGTCATCCGCGCCGCATAGCGTAAGCCCGCCCCCCTCGCAAAGCCTGCACGATCACGCTATATTGAAAAGATGACTGTCTACGAAAATGTAACCGCCCAGGCACCGATGACGCGCACCGGCGCGATCAAGCTGCATGATTCATCCGGCTTTGAAGGCATGCGCCGCGCCGGCCGCCTCGCCGCCGAAACGCTCGACATGCTGGTGCCGCATGTGGTGCCCGGCGTCAGCACCGGCGCGCTCGACGATCTGGTGCGTCGCTTCATCATCGCCGGCGGCGGCGTCCCCGCAACGATTGGCTATCGCGGCTATACCCATAGCTGCTGCATCTCGATCAATCATGTCGTCTGCCACGGCATTCCCGGCGAAAAGACGCTGAAGGACGGCGACATCGTCAATATCGACGTGACCCCGCTGCTTGATGGCTGGCACGGTGATTCAAGCCGCATGTATCTGGTCGGCGATGTGCCGTTGAAGGCACGGCGGCTGGTCGATGTCACCTATGAATGCCTGATGCTGGGCATCGAAAAGGCCCGTCCCGGCAACACGCTCGGCGATGTCGGTTATGCCATTCAGGTGCATGCCGAGCGGCATCGTTATGGCGTTGTGCGCGATTTCTGTGGGCATGGCGTCGGTCGGCTGTTTCACGATGCGCCCGAAGTCGTCCATGTCGGCCGCCCCGGCACCGGGCCTGAATTGCGCCCCGGCATGTTCTTCACGATCGAACCGATGATCAATATCGGCCGCCCCGATGTGAAGATGCTCGACGATGGCTGGACAGCGGTGACGCGCGACCGATCGCTATCCGCCCAGTTCGAACATTCGATCGGCATCACCGAAGACGGCTGCGAGATTTTCACAACCAGCCCCAAGGGGCTGCATCAGCCGCCTTATTGAGTGCGTATCAGCCGCCGGCTGCACACGCCGCGAGCTTTACCGGATCAAGCAGCACGCGCCTGAGATCGCCGAACAGCCGCGTTGCGACCGGTGGATCGCGATTGGCCAGCACTTCGATCTCGACATCGTCGTCTGGGAAAAACGTTGCCTCGACATTGACACCCGGCGCGCCACCATTGTGGCCGTACCAGCGATGCCCCTCAAAGCTGCCGGTACCGAAGCCAAAGCCATAATGTGCGCGCGCGCCGCCGGGGGGAGCGGGCGCCTCGATTTGGGAGGCGATAAACATCGCTGCTGTCTTGGCGCTCACCAGCTTGCCTGTAGCGAGCGCGGCGAAGAAGCGTCGCAGATCTTCCGCGTTGCTGTAAGCGCTGCCTGCGGGTGTGCCCGGCAGCGAAGATTCAAGCGCGGGCCGCGGCGGTCCGGGCGGCAGCGCCATCGGCGCAGCGGGGCCGCCGCCCTCCCCTGGCCGCATGATCAGCAACCCGGGCGCGCCGGGCGGCGGCATCGGCGCGCCAGCGTCGCCTGGCCGAATCATCACCATTCCCGGTGCGCCTGGCCCCGATGCGCCCGGCCCGCCAAGTGGTGGCAAGGCGGGCATCGTCG
>JAIERC010000249.1 GCA_019747165.1 Sphingomonas sp.
AGGAAAAGCGTTTGATTATTCTTGGCCTCAACGCTTTTCATGGTGATTCTTCGGCTTGTCTGGTCCGCGATGGCAAACTGGTTGCCGCCGCCGAGGAGGAGCGGTTTCGTCGGATCAAGCATTGGGCGGGCTTTCCGGCGCAGGCGATTGCCTATGTCCTGCGCGAAGCAGGCGTCACGCTCGCCGATGTCGATGTAGTCGCTTATAATCAGGACAGCCGCGTCAATATGCTGCGCAAGCTGGCTTTTGTCGCCCGTACCCGGCCCAATCCTGGCTTTGTGCTGGATCGTCTGCGCAATCGGGGCAAGCGCGCGAGCATTCCTGATTTTCTCGCGCACGAGGTTGGCCCCGGTTTCAAGGGCGTGATGGCCCCGATCGAGCATCACCTGGCGCATCTTTCCTCCGCCTTCCATGTGTCGCCCTTTCGCGATGCGACCGTGATTTCAGTCGATGGGTTCGGCGATTTCAGCAGTGCCGCCTGGGCGCGTGGGAGCAATGTCAGGATCGATATTGAAGGACGCGTCTATTTCCCGCATTCGCTCGGCGTTTTTTATCAGGCGCTCACCCAATATCTCGGTTTTCCGCATTATGGCGACGAATATAAGGTGATGGGGCTCGCCCCTTATGGCGCGCCTACCCAGCTCGATTCGCTGCGGGACATTGTGCGGTTGCAGCCTGATGGCGGCTTTACACTCAATCTGCGCTATTTCACCCATCACAAGCAGGGCGTTCCCTATCAATGGGAAGGCGGCATTCCGGTCGTTGGCGACTTGTTCTCCAGTGCACTGGAAGAGCTGCTGGGACCCCGCCGGGGCAAGGACGAGACGCTGACCCAGGCGCATCGCGATCTCGCCCGATCTGTGCAGGCGATGTACGAAGAAGCGTTCTTCCACCTGCTTGATACTGTCCAGGCACAGCATGGCACCACCGCCATCACGCTGGCCGGAGGGTGCGCCAATAACTCGGTGGCCAATGGCAAGATTCGCCGCCGCACGCCTTACACCCATGTCTATGTTCAGGCAGCGCCAGGGGATGCCGGCGGCGCAATTGGGGCAGCGTTTGCGCATTGGCATGCAGCCGGCAATGCTCGTTCCTTTGTCATGGATCATGGCTATTGGGGGCCATCGGCAAGCGAGGGGGAGATAGCGGCGCTGCTCGCAACCCATGCCAGCGCGATTGCGGCGGCGGGGTGCACCGTGACCAGCGTCGACAACGAACAGGCACTATGCCGCCACAGCGCTGCGGCAATTGCCGAAGGCAAGGTGGTCGGCTGGTTTCAGGGCCGTATGGAATGGGGGCCACGCGCGCTTGGCAATCGCTCGATCCTGGGCGATCCGCGCCGTGCCGATATGAAGGACATCCTCAACCTGAAGATCAAGCGGCGCGAGAGCTTTCGCCCCTTTGCGCCCTCGGTGCTTGCTGAAGGCGTGGCCGATTGGTTTGAGGAGGACGATGCTGTCCCCTTCATGATGCAGGTGTTCCAGATTCGCGAAGGCAAGCGTGCGCAGATTCCGGCGGTGACGCATGTCGATGGTTCCGGGCGATTGCAGACCGTGACGGCGGCGACTAACCCGCGCTACCACCGGCTCATCTCCGCCTTTTACCAATCGACCGGGGTGCCGATGGTGCTGAACACCTCGTTCAACGAGAATGAGCCCGTCGTGTGCAGTCCCCAGGAAGCGCTCGATTGCTTCCTGCGCACACGGATGGATCTGCTGGTGATCGGGAATAGGATCATTGAGCGTCAGGGCGGCTGAACCGGGCGACCGCTTGGCTGTCGCCGGTCATGCCCGCCCTATTGGCTATGCTGATATGGGCGAACCGTGGTCAAAAAGGTACGTCGTCGTCGAGATCATCCGGAAAACCGCCGCCGCTATTGCCGCCGCCAAAGCCGCCGCCGCCGCCGCGATTACCGCCCCCGCCGCCGCGGGGAGCGCTCGATCCGCCACCAAAGTCATCGCGGCCGCCATCCCAATCGCCGCCCCCGCCACCTGAGCCGCCACCCGAACCGCCGCCGCCGCCCGGCGCACCATCGAGCATCGTCAGCACGCTGTTAAAGCCCTGCAGCACGATTTCGGTCGAATAACGGTCATTGCCGCTGGCATCCTGCCATTTGCGGGTTTTCAGCGCGCCTTCGATATAGACTTTCGAGCCTTTACGCAGATAGCGCTCAGCGACGTTGGCGAGGCCCTCGTTGAAGATCGCCACCGAATGCCATTCGGTTGCTTCCTTGCGCTCGCCGCTATTCTTGTCCTTCCATGTGTCAGACGTGGCGATGCGCAGGTTCACCACCTTGCCGCCATTCTGGAAGGTCTTGCTCTCGGGATCGCGTCCCAGATTGCCGACGATGATCACCTTGTTGACGCTGCCCGCCATATTCTTGTCCCTAAAGCCCGAGTGCGATTGCGCCCCAATAGGTCGCTCCTGCAGCGATGTAAGCCAGCACGAACAGATAGCCAACCATGAAGGCAGGCCAACGCC
>JAIERC010000248.1 GCA_019747165.1 Sphingomonas sp.
TCGTGGCGGTGGCGTTGATCCTGGGCGGGGTGGCGATTTTGGTGATTGAGCGGGTCGTGAAGGCAGGCGCCGTAACGGGCA
Source organism: Sphingomonas sp. (assembly GCA_019747165.1). Lineage (GTDB taxonomy): Bacteria > Pseudomonadota > Alphaproteobacteria > Sphingomonadales > Sphingomonadaceae > Sphingomonas. The sequence continues at coordinate 82 of JAIERC010000248.1, forward strand.
TCGCTGATCTGCCGATACGCACGTCGATTGGCGTTGGCCTGGTGCAATGCCTGGCGATGATCCCGGGGGTCAGCCGATCGGGCGCAACGATCATGGGCGCGCGCGCGCTGGGCGTTGATCGGCGCACGGCGGCGGAATTCAGCTTCTTTCTGGCCATCCCGACGATGCTGGGAGCAACCACGCTGGAGCTGATCAAGCATCATGAAGAGCTGACGACCGCCAACAGCATCGGCATCACCGGCATTGCGATCGGTTTTGTCGTAGCGTTTATTGTCGCGTTGCTGGTGGTACGCTGGTTTGTCGGCATCGTCAGCACCCACGGCTTTGCGCCGTTTGCCTGGTACCGGATCGTGGCGGGTAGCGCTGCGCTAATCTGGCTGTTAGCCAAATAGGGCCGATGCGGGCATATATTGCCTCAATCCGACTGGCTCTTATGTCGACCCGTCTTGTCTCGTGGCCATTTAGGTAATATAAGCTGTCCTAAATCAACAAAGATGCGTGACTCGTCCATTTTTCTGCCGTAAAAGATCGCCCTCACTGGGGATAGACGATGGCCGAAGAGACGATGCTGCAATTTGTGGGAACCGGGCAGGCCTATCCGGCCAAGCGCGCCGCAGCGTTGCGGGCCGAAGACTTCGCCGAAATTGCCGATCGCTATGCGACCAGTCAGGGCGAAGAACAGGCCGGGCGCTGTTCGCAATGCGGTGTGCCTTATTGCGCGGTGCATTGCCCGCTCAACAATCACATCCCCGATTGGCTCCGGCTGACGGCGGAGGGGCGGTTGCGCGAAGCCTATGAGTTGAGCAACGCGACATCGACCATGCCCGAAATCTGCGGTCGGATCTGTCCACAGGACCGGCTGTGCGAAGGCAATTGCGTCATCGAATTTTCCGGCCACGGCGCGGTGACGATCGGCGCGGTCGAAAAATACATTACCGATACGGCATGGGACAATGGCTGGGTGGAGCCGATCGCCATTGGCAAGGCGCGGGGCCAATCGGTGGGGATTATCGGCGCCGGGCCAGCGGGGCTGAGCGCGGCGGAATATCTGCGCGTGCTGGGCTATGACGTCCATGTCTATGATCGGCATGATCGCGCGGGCGGGCTGCTGACCTATGGCATCCCCGGCTTTAAACTGGAAAAGCCCGTTGTGATGCGCCGGGTGGAACGGCTCGCGGCGGCGGGCATCGTCTTTCATCAGAGATTTGAAATTGGCCGCGATGCCAGCCTCGACGATCTGCGCGCACGCCATGATGCGGTGCTGATCGCCACCGGCGTCTATAAAGCGCGGGCGATCACGGCGGCGGGCGTTGAGCGCGACGGCGTGGTTGAAGCGCTTGATTATTTGATCGCGTCGAACCGCAAGGGCTTTGGCGACGCTGTGCCGGCCTTTGACGATGGTTCGCTCAACGCTGCGGGCAAGCATGTCGTCGTCATCGGCGGTGGCGATACCGCCATGGATTGCGTGCGTACGGCGGTCCGCCAGGGCGCTGCATCGGTCAAATGTCTCTATCGCCGCGACCGCGCCAATATGCCGGGGTCGCAACGCGAAGTCGGCAATGCCGAGGAAGAAGGCGTCGAATTTGTCTGGCTGTCTGCACCGCTTGCCTTTGAAGGCGATGCGGAGGTGACGCAGGTCCGTGCGAGCCGGATGCGCCTGGGCGCCCCCGATGCAGGGGGCCGACGCTCGCCCGAGCCCGAGCCGGGCAGCGAGCAGGTGCATGGGGCCGATCTGGTGATCAAGGCATTGGGCTTTGATCCCGAAGCGCTGCCGGTCCTGTTCGATGCACCGCAGCTTGGCGTCACCCGCTGGGGGACGATCCGCACCGAAGCCAAGACGATGATGACCAATTTGGACGGCGTGTTCGCTGCGGGCGATATTGTCCGCGGGGCGAGCCTGGTCGTCTGGGCGATCCGCGATGCGCGCGACGTGAGCGAGCGCATGCATGCATGGCTGAAGGCTAAGGCCGCAGCAGAAAGGAAAGCGGCGTAATGGCGACCGAACAGGAACGCGCGCGCATTGCCCGTGAAGGCATGTACCGGCCCGATATGGAGTCCGATGCCTGTGGCGTCGGTCTCGTCGCCGCCACTGATGGCAAGCCCAATCGCCGCGTTGTGCAATCGGCAATTGATGCGCTGAAGGCTGTCTGGCACCGGGGCGCGGTCGATGCCGATGGCAAGACCGGCGATGGCGCGGGCCTGCATATCGACCTGCCGACTGCTTTTTTTGACGATGCGGTCGCCATGTCGGGCCACCGACCCATGCCCAATCGGCTCGCCGTTGGGATGATCTTTCTGCCCCGCACCGATTTGTCAGCGCAGGAAGCCTGCCGGACGATCGTCGAAAGCGCGATTATCGATGAAGGCTATACCATTTATGGCTGGCGGCAGGTGCCGGTCGATGTGTCGGTGATCGGGCAAAAGGCGCAGG
>JAIERC010000155.1 GCA_019747165.1 Sphingomonas sp.
GCACGATCGAGGGTGCCGCCTTCATTAACCGATACGAGCCCCCCCGCCGGTTGCTGATCATCGGCGCGGTCCAGATCGCGCAGGCGCTGGTCGGCCTCGCTCGCGAACTGGGTATCCAAACGATCGTCATCGATCCGCGTGCGCGCTTCCTCACCGAGGAGCGTTTCCCGGGTGTCACCCTAGACGATCGTTGGCCCGATGAAGCGGTTGCCGCCTATACGCCCGGTCCGGTGACCGCGGTGGTGACCCTTAGCCACGATACCAAGATTGATGACCCCGCGCTGATCGCGGCGCTCGCGGCACCGACGGGCTATGTCGGCGCACTTGGTTCGCGTCGCAGCCATACCGCGCGGCGCGAACGACTGGCAGCAGCCGGCGTTAGCGAGGCTGATCTCGACCGGATCGATGCCCCTGTCGGCCTGGATATCGGCGCCATCGGTCCGGCTGAGATCGCGCTGTCGGTCGCCGCTGCAATGGTCGCTGCCTTTCACGCCACGGCGCGATGATCGCCGCTGAGCGGACCTTGCTGGTGCTGCTCGCTGCTGGGCAATCGCTGCGCTTTGGCAATGCTGACAAGCTGGCGGTCGATTTCCTTGGCCAGCCGCTCGCCTTTCACGTCGTCACTGCGCTAGCAGGCGTGCCGTTTCTGCAACGGGTGGCAATCGTGTCGGGCACCCGGCTCGACTTTGTCGGCCAGGGCTATCGCGCCATTGCTAATCCCGCGCCCGAGGCGGGGCTATCGGGTTCGGTGCGGCTCGGCATTGCTGAAGCGCAGACGCTGGGAGCTTCGGCGGTGCTGATCGCGCTGGCTGATATGCCGCGCGTGACCGCGGCGCATTGCCGCCGCTTGCTCGATGCCGCCGACAGCGTCGATGCCGTCATCGCCTCAAGCGATGGCCGCCAGCCAAGCCCGCCCGCGCTGTTCGCTGCCGGCTGTTTTGATGCGTTGCTGCGCGCTAAGGGCGACGAAGGTGGCCGCGCACTGATCCGTGCTGGCCAGCATATTGTGGCCAGTCCTGAAGAACTGATCGATATCGATACGCCCGAAGATCTGGAGCGTCTCCGCGCGCTGGTGTGATCCTTACCAGCTGCCGAAATTGGGGGTGTCGGGCATCGGCGGGCCCTGGCGCGACACCCGGTCCTGACCATAGCGCCGTCGTTTGCGCAGCATCAGGGTCGGCCAGTCGCCCATCGTGATCCGACCAACCGGCACCAGCCCCTGGCGACGATAGGCCGCGACAACATTTGCCGACTGATTGGTCAGCAGCCCGGCCAGCACCAATATGCCGCCGGGGGCGACCGCCATGCCAATGCTGGGAGCCAGCGCCATCAGCGGGCCAGCCAGGATATTGGCGATCACCAGATCATAAGGCGCGCGCGCGATCAGCAGCGGGTGCTGCAACCCCGGCGCGGTGGCGAGCGCCATTTGCCCGCGATGGATGCCGATGGCGACGCCGTTGATCGCTGCATTTTCCGCCGTCACCGCGATCGATGCCGGATCAATGTCGGATGCCGTTGCATAGGCATTGGGCCAAAGATGCATCGCGGCAAAGCCAAGCAAGCCGGTGCCAGTGCCGATATCAATCAGGTTGCGTACCTGAATGCCGCTGCGCTTCATCTCGTCAAGCATGGTGAGGCAACCGCTGGTCGTGTCGTGATGACCGGTGCCAAAGGCGCGGCTCGCTTCGATCTGGAAGGCGCGCATGCCGGGCGGCGCCTTCGTCGCATTGGACGCGGTGTGGACGAAAAAGCGGCCCGCCGTCACCGGTGCCAGTCCAGCCTGGCTCATTGTCACCCAATCGGCGTCGACAATCCGCTCGGGTCGGGCCTTGTGCTGCGCGGCACTGGGCACAAGCGCACGGATCGTCTTGAGCGTGGCGGCGCTTGGCTTGACCTCAAAATAGGCTTCAAGCTGCCAATCGCTGGCATCGTCGGGTGTTAGCTCGCAGGTCATCAGCACTGGAGGCGGATATAGGCCTAGATCATCGCTTGCATCGATCGCCTCGGCCTCGGCGCGGGTGCAGGGCAGGGTGACTTTCCAGCTATCGGACATAGCTGGCGCCGTTGACGTCGATCACGCTGCCGGTCATCGACGGCGGCGCATCAATCGCCAGAAAACGGGCTGCTATGGCCACTTCGTCGGGCATGGCGACCCGACCGAGCGGAATGTCAGCGAGTAATTTGTCGCCGCCTCTGCTCGCCAGATACTCCTCGGCCATGCCCGTCATCGTAAAGCCGGGGCAGATGGCGAATGCCAAGATGCCGTCGCGCGCATAGCCCCGGGCAATCGTCTTGGTCATCGCCACCATTCCGGCTTTGGAGGCGGCATAATGCCAGTGCGCTGGGCTGTCGCCGCGATAGGCGGCCCGGCTGGCGATATTGACGATCCGTCCCCCTGATCCCCGCTGCTGCCAGTGGCGCACGGCCAAACGGCACAATTCGGCCGAGGCGGTCAGGTTGACGCGCATCGTCCGTTCCCAATTGGCGACCCAGGCGGCATCATCCTGATCAATC
>JAIERC010000166.1 GCA_019747165.1 Sphingomonas sp.
GCGGCGCATCCTGTAGCTAGGGAGCGCGCACCCCCGCTGCAATCAGGCAGTAAGCCGATCTTGACAGGTCATCAGATGAAACCCTGGTTCCAGCTCGATGGATTGTAATTGCCGATATTGGGCAACACTGTGGGCATATCACTGGCGCTGACACCGAACCAGTTGGCGAGCGTGGAGGCATATTGATCGACCGCGATCGTCGGCAGCAAGCGCCCCTGGCCGACATCATCGGGGGTGTTGTTGCCGATCGCAGGCGGTGTACCAAAGAAGCGTCGACCGTTGACCGCGCCGCCAGTAACGAAATGCATACTGCCCCAGCCATGATCGGAGCCATCTGAATTGGCCTGCAGCGTGCGCCCGAAATCAGAGGCGGTGAAGGTCGTCACCCGATCCGCCACGCCCAGCGCAACGGTGGTGTCGTAAAAGGCGCGGATCGCGTTGGCGACAAGACCGATCTGCGTCGGGTGCTGCGCCGCCAACGAGTCATGCATGTCAAAACCGCCGAGCGAGACGAAAAACACTTGCCGCCGCGCGCCCAATTCCTGCGAGACCGAGATCAGCCGCGCGACAATCCGCAACTGATCGGCCAGGCTGTTGCCGCTGGGGAACAGCGGGAAATTGCCCACTGGCGCCCCGCCGAGCGCCGTGTTGACCTGCGCGAACGTGTCCAATGCGCGCCGGCTGACCCGGGCATGCTCGTTCGACATCAAATTGGCGTTGGTGCCCGTCATCAGGCTGCGCAATGTGCTGGCCGCCGTGGTCGATCCGAACAGCGTTGATCCATTGTTGAGCAGCGCGATCGGGCCATTGGTGCTGACCGAATATTGGATGGCGGTGCGCCCGGTCAGGAATACGGCATTGCCCGACGCATTGATGCAGGTCAGCGTCGAGCTGCCATTGCCGCTTTGCAGCAAGTCGCCAATCCGGCCGCCCCAGCCCGATGTCGCCCCCTCGGGCGTGCTCGCCTGCCAATAGCTTTGCTGATCATTATGGCTGAACAATTTGGGCGGCAGGCGCACTGAATTAGCGGTGTACTGCGCCTTGGTCGTCGGCTGAACGAGCGTGCCGACATTCAGGACGACCGCCATCCGCCCGGCATCGAAGATTGGCAGCAGTGGCGCCATAGTCGGCGCAAGCGCATATTGCCGCCCATTTGCCAGCGCAGTGGACGGCGTGAGCAATGTCGGCATCAGCGTATCGCGGCCATGCGCAAGCCCCTGCCTGGCGGCGGCATAGAGGTTATAGCTCGCCTGATCGAACGGCGGCAGCGTGTTGGCATAATCATTACCGCCAAACATGAACACGCACACCAGCGCCTTGTAATCGGCAGCAGTCGCCGCTGCCGCCTCGCCAATCGCGGCCAGGCTGGTGACAAAGGGGGCCGCAGCCCCAGCGGCAGACAGCGCAGCGGTGCGTTTCAGAAAGGCGCGGCGGGATTGATCGTTGGTCATGGCCGTGCCCCTATTTCAGCGTGATGTATTCAGGCGACGCGAGCGTCAGCAGTATCGCGATATAAACCCGGTTGAGGGCGGCGTTGGTCGCGGTGGTCGCGATACTGTCTACTGCCGCGCGGATGGCGGCGATTGTGGCGCTACTTAACTGCCCGGCGGCGAGCACCAAGTTCACCTCATCGACGAGCGCCTGGCTATCATTCGCCAGCGCGGTGATCGCGGTATAATCGGCGCGCACATCGCCGACGCCGTTCTGGATCGCAGGCTGCATGTAATTGACGAAGGCGACGACGCTCAGTTCATTGGTGATCTGAAATTCCGGAGCAATCAGCCCCGCCGTCGCGATCGCCGTGTTGGGCGGGGTATAGCCGGGGCGAAAGAAGTTGAAGACCGATTGGCTGCGCCCGAACGATTGCGCCAGCCTTGTGCTCGAACTGCTGGTATCGCCAATCGGCCAGAGACCGGCCGTCGATGTCGCCCCAAAAGCCCGCGCCCAATTGGTGAAGCGGATCACGGGTTCGCGCAACTTGCCAGTGCTGGCAGTGGTCAACAGGGCATCGCTGCGCGCTTCAGTATCGAGCAAGATCGCGCGCACCACCGCGGTCAGATCACCGCGCTGGCCCGATCCGTTATTGGCAAATACAGCCGCCACCCGGCCGACATACGCCGCAGACGGATTACTCGTCACCAGCCGCTGGATGAGCTGTTTTGACACAAATGGCGGCACATTCGGGTGCGCAAAAATGGCGTCAAGCGCCAGCCGCACGGCCGCCATCCCCTCCGTGCCCGCCGGAACGGTCGTGCCCAGGAAGCTGGAGGCGCCGGTTTCATGCAAGCCCGTGTTGATCACCAGCGGACGCCGCAACCGATCCGGCGTTGTGCTATCTGTGGAATCAAGCACTAACCCGGTAAACACCCGCGCCAGCTGGCTCACATCGTCCTGCGTATAGGTATCGACTGGACTGCCATTCGCCATCTGGACACTGCCGTCCATATTCAGCCGGTTGAGCCCCAGCGTGAAGAGCTGCATTAGTTCGCGCGCATAATTTTCATCGGGCATCGCGCCCGTCGCGGCGTTGGCGCGGCGATTGTTGA